>DASVOY010000142.1:0-1576 GCA_036383115.1 Allostellaceae bacterium | reverse complement strand
CATGCTGCATGGCCGCGTCGTCCGCCCGCCCGCCATCGGCGCCGCACTGCAGAGCGTCGATGAAGGCTCCATCCGCGACATTCCCGGCGGCAAGGTGGTGCGGGAAGGCAACTTCCTCGGTGTCGTCGCCCCGGACGAGTGGGCCGCCATCAAGGCGATGCGGCAATTGAAGGCGAGCTGGTCGAGCTGGGAAGGGCTGCCGGAGCAGAGCAAGCTCTGGGAGCATGTGCGTGCAACCAAGGTCACCAAGGACGACGTCACCAGCAATGTCGGCGATGCCGCCGCCGCGCTCGACCGGGGCGCCAAGCGGCTCAAGGCGAGCTACGATTTCACCATCCACACCCACGGCTCGATCGGCCCCTCCTGCGCCGTCGTCGAGATCAAGGACGGCAAGCTCACCTGCTGGACGCCGTCGCAGGCGACGCACAATCTGCGGAAGCAGCTCGCTTCCATGCTGAGCATGCCGCTGGAGAATGTCCGCGCCATCTACATCGACGGCTCCGGGTGCTATGGCCGCAACGGGCACGAGGACGCGGCGGCCGATGCCGCTTTGCTCGCCCGCGCCAGCGGCAAGCCGGTCCGCGTCCAGTGGATGCGCGAGGACGAGCATGGCTGGGACCCCAAGGGCCCGCCGACGCTCGTCGACCTCGAGGCGGCGCTCGACGCCAAGGGCGACGTCGTCGCCTGGACTTCGCAGTTTCTCATTCCCGATGCCCCAGGCAGCGGCGTGGTCAAGCTGGTGGCCGCGGAACTCGCGGGGCTGCCGCACGAGACGGCGATGGCGCCGGGCAACATCCATCAGAACTCGGCGATCCCCTACGACTTCCCCAACATCCGCACGGTGGCGCATCGCCTCGCCGATACGCCGTTCCGCCCGTCCTGGATCCGCACGCCGGGGCGCATGCAGAACACCTTCGCCAACGAGGCCTTCACGGACGAGCTGGCGGCGGCCGCGGGCGCCGATCCGCTCGAGTTCCGCCTGCGCTACCTCAAGGACCCGCGCGGCATCGAGCTGCTGGAGCGGCTGGCGACGCTGGCCAAATGGGAGAAGCGGCCGTCGCCCAGCCGCCAGAGCGGCGACATCGTCAGGGGCCGCGGCATTTCCTACGTCAAATACGAGCTGGCGCGCACCTATGTCGGCGCCGTGGCCGAGGTGGAAGTCGACCGCAAGAGCGGCGCCATCCGCGTCACCCGCTTCAGCGTCGTCCACGATTGCGGCCAGGTGATCAACCCCGACGGCGTCAAGAACCAGATCGAAGGCAACGTCGTGCAGACGGTGAGCCGCACGCTCAAGGAGGAGGTCAAGTTCGACCGCTCGCGCGTCACCAGCCTGGACTGGAAGAGCTACCCGATCCTCACCTTCCCGGAGGTGCCGGAGGTCGTGATCGAGCTGATCGACCGCCCCACCGAGAAGCCCTGGGGCGCGGGCGAGCCCTCGGCGGCGGTGGTGCCCTCGGCCATCTCGAACGCAGTGTTCGACGCCATCGGCGCGCGGCTGCGCTCGGTGCCGTTCACGCCGGGCAAGGTGCGGGCGGCGGTCCAGGGGGCATAGAGCCGCGCCGCTCTCCGGTTGCTC
>DASVOY010000141.1:0-3256 GCA_036383115.1 Allostellaceae bacterium | reverse complement strand
CAGATCCCCGATCGTCGCCTCGACATAGCGTGCCTGCTCGTCGCTGGGGTCGCCCGGCAGGCTGGTTCGGACGTCGCGCGCCGGCTCCTTCGAGAGCAGCGCAACGCCGTTATACGTGCGCTGCCCCACGACCTCGGCATGATAGCCCAGGCCCTTGAGCTCCAGCGACGGAAAGTCCGCCGCAAGGCATTTGATCTCCTGCAGGCAGACCACGTCGGGCTTCGCCTCCTCGAGCCAGGCGAGCAGGATCGGCAGGCGCACCTTGATCGAGTTGACGTTGAAGGTGGCGATCTTCACCACGGGCACCCCCTCGGCGCGAGCATGAAAAAGGCCCGCATCGGCGGGCCTTGTCAACCGCGGTATCGGACGGCTCAGCCGACCGAGAAGGAATTGCCGCAGCCGCAGGAGGACGCGGCATTGGGATTGCGCACCTGGAAGGCGGCTCCCATCATGTCCTCGACGAAATCGATCTCGGCGCCCTTGACGAGTTCGAGCGATACCGCGTCGATGACGAGCTGCACGCCATCGCGCTCGAAGACGCGATCGTCGTCCTGTCGACGATCGTCGAAGCTGAAGCCGTATTGGAAACCGGAGCACCCGCCGCCAGAGACGGCCAGGCGCAAGAAGGCGTCGGGGACATTCTCCTGCGCCTTGAGTTGCGCGACGCGCCTTGCCGCGCTCTCGCTGAGGCTCACGGTTCCATCCGGGGGGACGGCGGTCCCTTCCATTTGATCCACTCCCACGACCAAAACACCCCGCTCCGGGTGCCTAGCAATTGCCCTTCTATGTAAGCAAGTTCACCGTTTTGTCAAACTCGGGACCCTCGATTTTGGCCCGATCGCATTTCGCGCCGGTCGCAACGGTTCGATGCGTCCGGCGTTGTGACCCGGCAGAGACAGCGCGGCGTCAAGCGCATGAGCGGGTCGCGTGCGGGCGGGGCCATGCGGCACAATGGGCGGCTCGTGTCTCACACATTACTCATTACTCAACGTCAATGATGGCTTGCGATCTGCCGGGTTACGGGCATCGCCCGCGCCGGGCGACAATCAGGGTGGAAAAGGCTGATGCACCGCGGAGACAGGGCGACCCGGCGCTATCGATCGGCGAACCTGGCATCCTGGGCATCATGCTGTGGCCTCGATCTCTTCCTGCCCTACCAGGGCGATCTGTTGCTCTAGGCGCCCGCCGCCGCGCCGAGCCGACCGCGCAGGGTGTCGCGGCGGCGGCGCCACGACGCGAGATCGACGACGTTGGCGGGCGCGTGCCACTCGGCGCGCGCTTCCGGCTTTGGCGCCAGCCGGTCGAGCAACGCCAGCTCCGATTCGAGCAGGCACAGCGCCGGCCAGCAGAACGGCCACAGCGGCGGCGTCATGCGGATGACAGCGATGCTCGCTTTGAGCCACGCAATTCTCTCGTGAAGCGCTCTTTCCGTTCCTGTCATGGGATGCACGATCCTGGTACCAGCCATTATTTCGGGAACACTGTGCGAACGGCACCGATCCGAGCGGCTTGGTAACGTTTCTTGGCAATTTGCAAACGGTCTTGGCAAATCGAAGCGGACAGCAGCCGCGGCGGCTTCCCCCAGGCGCGCAGGAATCGAGCCCCGGCCGGACCATGCCAGCGTTGCAAAGGGGGAGCTCGAACGATAGGGTCCGGCCATGAAAGCGTCGGCGCCGCTCGCCCGTTATGCCTGTCATCCGGAGGACAGTCGCGGCCGGCTCCATGCGGAGCCGGAGAGTCCGTCGCGCACCGCCTTTCAACGCGACCGCGACCGCATCATCCACTCGACCGCCTTCCGCCGCCTGCAATACAAGACGCAGGTCTTCGTCTATCACGAAGGCGACCACTATCGCACGCGGCTTACCCACAGCCTTGAGGTGGCGCAGATCGCGCGCACCATCAGCCGCGCGCTCGGGCTCAACGAGGATCTCGCCGAGGCGCTGGCGCTTGCCCACGATCTGGGCCACACCCCCTTTGGCCATGCCGGCGAGGACGCGCTCGGCGCAATGATGCAGCCTTTCGGCGGGTTCGATCACAACGACCAGACCTTGCGCATCCTGACGCGGCTCGAGCGTCATTACGCCGCGTTCGACGGGCTCAACTTATCCTGGGAGACGCTTGAGGGCACGGTGAAGCACAACGGCCCGCTCACCGGCATGCCGGACTCGAAGCCCCTGCCGAGCACGATCGCCGGCTACGTTGCGCGCCACGATCTCGAGCTGGCCACTTGGCCGGCCGGCGAGGCGCAGGTGGCGGCGATGTCGGACGACATCGCCTACAACAACCACGACATCGACGACGGACTGCGCGCCGGGCTCTTCGCGGTGAAGGACCTCGACGCGGTGCCGCTGGTCGGGCCGGTGTTCCGCGAGGTCGCGGCGTGTCACCCCGGGCTCGACGAGGCGCGGCTCATTCACGAAGCGGTCCGCCGGCTCATCGATCGCATGGCCTCCGACCTCATCGCCGAGACCGGGCGCCGGCTCGCCGATTCGAGGGTCAAGTCGGTCGCGGACATCCGCAGGCTCGGCACGCCGGTGGCCGGGTTCTCCGACGCGATGCGCTCCCATGACCGCGCGCTCAAGGCCTTCCTCTTCGAGCGCATGTACCGGCACTACCGCGTCAACCGCATGGCGTCGAAGGCGCGGCGCATCGTGCAGGAGCTGTTCACCCTGCTGCTCGAGGAGCCGCAATGCCTGCCGACGGAATGGCGGCTGCTCGCGGAAGGGAAGGGCAAAACAGACACCGCGCGAATCGTCGCCGACTACATCGCCGGCATGACCGACCGCTATGCGCTCGACGAGCACCGCCGGCTGTTCGACAGGTACGCGCCGACGTGATCAATCTCTTCCGTTATTTCCGCGATATTGTCGTCGCCGAAGTCGACGCGCTGACACGCGACGGCGTCTTGCCACCTGGCCTCGACGCCAGCCGCATCGCGGTCGAACCGCCGCGCGACCCCGCACATGGCGATCTGTCGACGAACGCGGCAATGGTGCTGGCGAAACCGGCGGGGCTGGCGCCGCGCGCGCTTGCGGAAAAGCTCGCCGAGCGGCTGCGGCGGCGCAGCGAGGTGACCGCCGCCGATGTTGCCGGGCCCGGCTTCATCAACCTGCGGCTCGCCGACGGCTTCTGGCATGCACGCCTTGCCGATGTCCTGCGCGCCGGGCCGGCTTATGGCGATTCGACCATGGGCGGCGGCAAGCCGGTCAATGTCGAGTACGTCTCGGCCAATCCGACCGGGCCGATGCATGTCGGC
>DASVOY010000140.1:0-2905 GCA_036383115.1 Allostellaceae bacterium | reverse complement strand
ATGCGCGGCCAGATCACCAAGCGCGTGCTGTCGGAGCTGGGCAAGAAGGCGAAGGAAGGCGGCGAGGACTACGCCAAGTTCTGGGACCATTTCGGCGCCGTGCTCAAGGAAGGACTCTACGAGGACATCGAGCATCGCGAGCAGCTCTTGCCGCTCTTGCGCTTCCGCTCCACGGCGGGCGACGGGCTCGTCTCCCTCGACGAATATCTCGCGCGGATGAGGCCCGGACAGGAGGCGATCTATACGATCACCGGCGACAGCCTCGACCTCCTGCGCAGGAGCCCGCAGCTCGAGGGCTATCGCGCGCGGGGGGTCGAGGTGCTGCTGCTCACCGACCCCATCGACGAGTTCTGGCTGCCCGCGCTCGGCAAGTACAAGGACCATCCGCTCAAATCGGTGACGCGCGGCGCCGCCGATCTCGGCAAGATGGCGCCGGCCGAGGACAAGAAGGAGAAGCCCGAGGCGAAGCCGGACAGCGCGCTGGCGAGCCTCATCGCCCTCTTCAAGCTGTCCTTAGGCGAGGCGGTCAAGGACGTGCGCGCCTCCGACCGTCTCACCGACAGCGCGGTGTGCCTCGTCGCCGACGAGGGCGATCTCGACATGCATCTGGAGCGGCTCCTGAAGCAGCACCGTCAGATCAACGACACGGCCCGGCGCATCCTCGAGATCAACCCGCAGCACCCGCTCATCGCCCGGCTCGGCGCCGTGGTCGGCAAGGAGGGGGCGGCGGATGCGCTCGGCGATTTCGCCTGGCTGCTGCTCGACCAGGCGCGCATCCTCGAGGGCGAGCAGCTTCCCGATCCCGGCGCCTTCGCCCGGCGCCTGTCTACCGTGCTCGAGAAGGGGTTGGCGGCGGCCTGATCCGCCTGGCTGCCGGCCCGGAGTAGGGGGCAGCCGAATTTTTTCGGGCCGCTGTCGATTCCGCGGGTCGCCGCACGTCATGGGATTGCGGCCGCCTTGGCCGCGTCACCCATTTCGAGCGGGAGAGGCAAGCGATGAAATACATGATCCTGATCCACATGGACGAGCAGGCCTTCGCCGGGCTGTCCCAGGCGCAGATCGGCGAGCGTTTTGGCGCGTACATGGCCTATACCAAGGCGTTGCGCGAGGCTGGAGTCATGGTCGACGGCGCCAGGCTGCAGCCGGTGAAGACCGGCGCCACCGTTCGCGTGCGCGATGGCCGTCGCCAGGTCCAGGACGGGCCGGTTGCCGAGACCAAGGAGCAGCTCGGCGGCTATTACGTCATCGACGTGCCGAGCACCGAGGCGGCGCTCGATTGGGCGGCGCGCTGCCCCGGAGCATCGTTCGGCGCGGTGGAGCTGCGGCCCCTCGCCCCGACGTAAGTCCAAACGGCGCGCGGGCGGCGATCCTAACGAGGCCGCCGGCCCGCGCGTCAGCTTGTTGGCGGCTTGAGCATGGCCACGCCGAGAATGCGCCCGGTGCCGTTGAGCTGCACCAGCACGGCGACGCCGCCATCGCCGGAGGCCGCATCGCGGGCGATGGGAAGGTCGAGCGCGGCGCCGCTCCAGCTGCCGATCTCCTGGAAGCTGCGCACCACCTGATATTCCCGAAGCGTGCGGCCCTCGTTCTCGCCGCGCAGCACAGGGGTCGCGTGCTCGCGGTCGAACCCTACGAGCCAGAGCGTGGCGGGTCCGGGCGCCGGGCCGGCATCGATATGCAGCGTGATCTGGCCGTCGGCCGCGCGGGTGAGCGCCGCCGCCGGGTGCGGCGCCTTGTCCTTGGCGGCGGCGGCGATGAGCGGCGCGATGATGTCGCGCTCGGAGCCGGCACCTTCGCTCGTGCCATTGATCACCATCTGCGGCGTGTAGATGTAGCGCAAGCCCAGGCGCTGAGCGTAGTCGCGCTGCCGCTGGGTTGCGAGCTTCGAGGCGAACGGGTCCTTCCAGCCGATGTAGTTCCAGTAGTCGACATGGAAGGCGAGCGCCAGCACATCGGGCCGCCGCGCCAGCTCGCCCAGATAGGCGTCGGCCGGCGGGCACGAGCTGCAGCCCTGCGAGGTGAAGAGCTCGACCACCACCGGTGGCGCGTCCGCGGCCCGGGCCGATGGGGCGAGCGCTGCCGCCGCGAGCAGCGCCAGAACGAGCAATGCTCGCGGCATCGATATGGGATCGGTGAACACGCGGCCATCATGCCCCGGCAGGCCGCCCGGGCGCCAGTCAATCGCTTTCACAAGAGGGTGAAAGGTCAGCCCGAGGTAACGATCTCAAGGACTTGGCTGCGCTTGAGACGGCGACCTCGCTCACCCCGGCGAGGCACGTAATCTGCCCCACGACATCGAGCGCCCGGCCCGCGTCTTTTTACATTCTCCAGCGCAAATCCGACTTCCCACCGCGGGGATAGCGACGCGCCCCTGCCTCGATTAGCATGGCGGCGGAATGACGGCGGCCGAAGAGCCGCCGCGACGGGAGGAAGAGATGAAGATCACGCGCCTGTTGGCCGTGGCGGCGTCCGCTGCGGCATTGGCTTTCCCGGCCATGGCAGCCGATCCCGTCAGGATCGGCGTGCTCTTCCCGCTGACCGGCAACGCGGCTGCGGCCGGCCAGTCGGCCAAGGCCGCGCTCGAGGTCGCTGCCGATATCATCAACGAGCCGCATCCGGAGATGGCGAACCTGCCGCTCGCGGCGACGGCGGGCCTGCCCAATCTCGGCGGCGCCAAGCTCGAGCTCGTCTTCATCGACCATCAGGGGAACCCGTCGGTCGGCCAGAGCCAGGCGCTTCGCCTCGTGACCCAGGAGAAGGTGACGGCGCTGTTCGGCGCCTATCAATCCTCGGTAACCTTCACTGCGACGGCGGTGGCGGAGCGCTATGGCGTGCCCTTCGTCGTCGGCGATTCGGCGGCGGCCAACATCACCGGGCGCGGGTATCAATGGGTGTTCCGCGTGAC
>DASVOY010000139.1:0-4594 GCA_036383115.1 Allostellaceae bacterium | reverse complement strand
GGCGATGGCGGCGGACCCGCCCGGCGTCACCGCCACGGAGATCAAGATCGGCAACACCATGCCGTACAGCGGCCCGGCCTCGGCCTATGGCGTCATCGGCAAGGGCGAGACCGCGTTCTTCAACATGATCAACGAGCAGGGCGGCATCGGCGGCCGCAAGATCAACTTCATCTCGCTCGATGACGGCTACAGCCCACCCAAGGCGGTGGAGCAGGTGCGCCGCCTCGTCGAGCAGGACAATGTCGCGTTCCTCTTCAACACGCTGGGGACGCCGTCCAATACCGCGATCCAGAAATATCTGAACCAGAAGAAGATCCCGCAGCTCTTTGTCGCCACCGGCGCCGACAAATGGGGCGACTACAAGGACTATCCCTGGACGATCGGCTGGCAGCCGAGCTACCGCATCGAGGCGCAGATCTACGCGAAGTACATCCTCAAGGAGAAGCCCAACGCCAAGATCGGCATCCTCTATCAGAACGACGATTTCGGTAAGGACTACATCGCCGGCCTGAAGGACATTCTCGGCGGCAAATACGCGAAAATGGTGGTCAAGGAGGTTTCCTACGAGGTGACCGATGCGACGGTCGACTCGCAGATCGTCACCTTGCAGGGCTCGGGCGCCGACACGCTCGTCACCGCGGCCACGCCGAAATTCGCGGCGCAGGCGATCCGCAAGGTCTACGACGTCGGCTGGAAGCCGCTGCACTTCCTGACCAACGTCTCGATCTCGGTCGCCTCGGTGATGACCCCGGCCGGCCCGGAGAAGGGCGTCGGCATCATCACCGGCGCTTACGGCAAGGATCCGACCGACCCGCGCTGGAAGGACGATCCCGGCATGAAGCAGTGGCGCGACTTCATGACGAAATACCTGCCGGAGGCCGATCAGACGGATGCCAACTACGTCTATGCCTATGGCGTGAGCCTGACGATGCTGCAGGTGCTGAAGCAGTGCGGCAACGACTTCTCGCGCGAAAACGTGATGAAGCAGGCGACCAACCTGCACGATCTGGCGCTGCCGACCGGGTTGCCGGGCATCAAGATCAACACGAGCCCGACCAACTACCATCCCATCAAGCAGATGCAGCTGCAGAAGTGGGATGGCAAGACCTGGGAGCTCTTCGGCGAGATCATCGCCGCCGAAGGCACCTGATCGCGCCTTTCATCGCTTGCCACAGCAAGGCCCGGCCCTTCGGCCGGGCCTTCTTCTATTGCAATCGCGCCTTGAGCTTCTGCAGGAGCGCCGCCGTCCGGTGCCGCTCCGCGTCGTCCTCGGCGAGCGCCAGGAAGCGCTCGAAGGCGGCGATCGCCGCGCGCAGATTGCCGAGCTCGGCGTTGATCAGCCCGGCTTCGCGCACCAGCCCGACATGGTCCGGCGCGAACAGCATCATGTCCTCGGTGACGCGGAGCGCCTTCTCCATCTGCCGGCTCTCGAGCAGGCGGAGCTTGAGGTTGTTCTGCAGCCGCAGCAGGACCTCGCGGTCGCTCACCGGCGCGTAATGCGAAGGCGCGAGCTCGGCCTCGTTGCCGGTGATCGCCTTGAGAAGATCGCGCAGCTCCGCCGCTTCGCGCGTCTTGCCGCCGTTGAAGGGATCGAGGATGACGCGCGCGCCGTCGTCCTGGAGGCGCACCAGGAAATGTCCGGGGAAGGCGAGGCCGGCCATGTCCCAGCCCTGCGCGCGCGCGGCGTGGATGTAGAGGATGCCCAACGCCACCGGCAGCCCCTTGCGGCGGTCGATCACCCGCATGAGGTTGGCGTTCTGCAGGTCTTCGTAGGTGAGGGTGTCGCCTTCGTAGCCGTAGCGCCCGAGGATGACGGTGTTGAGCGCTGCGACGCGCCGGTCGATCGCCGTCGCTCCCGCCGCTTCGTCGCCGACCTCGCGGGCGAGCGCCGCCAGATGGTGGTGGTAGCGCTCGAGATCGACGCGCGGCCGGTCGAGCGCGGCGAGCGCCAGCGCGGCCGATCCGAGCGGCAGCGGACCCTCGGCGACGCGCCCGAGCTCGCGAAGGAAGGCCTTCGCCTCGGAATCGTCGCGGAAGCTCGCCCTCGCCCGTTCCTCGCTCATCACCTAAGCGGCGTCACCTCGATCGAGTTGCGCGGCGTCGGCGCGTCCGCCGGCGTGCTCAGCGTCGTGGGCGGCGCGCTCGCGGCGGCGGGCTGGACGCTCGCGGCGGGCGATGCGCCGCTGGCGGCCTGGGCGGAGGCCGGCTCGCCGGCACCGGTGCGGATGCCCACATAGGAGACAACGCGGCGCACATTGGGAATGTTGCGGGCATAGCCGGTGACGCGGTCGAGTTCGGCCTGGCTGCGCGCCGAGCCGATGATGTAGACCACGCCGTTCTCGGTCTTGACGGTGTAGTTGATCGACTTCACCTGGCTGTCCCAGACGAGGTCGTTCTTGAGCCGGGTGGAGACGAAGCTGTCGCGTGCCTCGTCGCTGAAATGCGTGTCGGGCCCGACCTCGATCTCGTCATAGACCTCTTTCACGCCGTCGACCTGGTGGGTCCGCTTGACCGCTTCGCCCCGCCACTCCTCGCTCGGCACCCGGCCGGTGAGGAGGACGCGGCCTTCGTAAACGGTGGCGTCGAGATCATGCGCCAGCTCGGGGTTGTACTGGTCCCAGGACTGGCTCACCAGGGAGCGGATCGCGGTATCCTTGAGCTGGTCGGCGGGCGTGCGCTCCTGGGCGAGCGTGGCATAGCCGCTGGCGGCGCCGGCGCCGGCAGCGGCGAGGATGCACCCGGTGAGGGAGGGGAGCGCCGCCAGCATCGTGCCGGTCAGCAGGAGGGCGCGCAGGCGGGCGGTGGCGGGCTCGGACACGGCTCAGGTTCTCCTCGGACGGATTGGCAGCTTTATTGTCACGCCCGCTCGCGGCGAAGCAAGGGTCGCTTTGTGGCAATACCGGGGCAATTCATTGCCGTCCGGGCCTCACGCGGTCAGGTGCTTCGCGACCGCGAGCAGGCTCTCATGGGCGAAGGCGAAGAGGACGAGGAGCGCCAGATAGGCAGCCGCACCGCCGATCAGCCCCGGCCAGCGCATCGGCGGGATGGGATTGGCCCGGTGGCGCCGCCATGAGGCGGCGAACTCCAGAACCGAGAGAACCAGCACAAGGCTGACGACCCCGCCTGCGGTGTTGAGGAGGACCAAGGCGCCGAGCGCCAGCCCGAGGCCGAATACCGCGATCCCGAACCAGCCTGCGATCGAGAAGGCGATGGCCTGGACTATGCGGCCGCCATCCAGGATACCGATCGGCAGCAGGTTGAAGAGATTGATGAAAGCGGCGATCGCGGCATAGCCGACCCATTGCGCATCGCCGGTCGCATAGGCGACGCCGAGGAGAGGGATGAGCGACAGTAGGCCGAAGCCGGGGCCGGCGATGGCGATAAGCCATTCCTGGCCCCGCGTGCGCGCCGGCTCCTTGCTGACCGCGACGGCGCCGAGGAACGGCAGGAAGTACATGCCGCTCGTCTTGATGCCGCAGGCCTTCATCGCCAGCACGTGACCCGATTCGTGGACGAAGATCGCGTAGATGATGGCGCCGGCGGCTTCGATCGGGCGGTTGAGCGCGAGCGCGCCGAGGCTCGCCACCAAGAGCGCGAACTTCACGAACTTCGCGCTCTTGACGAGCTTGACGAGGACGATGCCGGCGGCGCCGAGCCAAGCGACGCGACCGCGGGCGGACGGCCCCTTGGCAACGTCGCGCGCGGATTCGAGGTGAACCTCCGGGACACTCATGACCATGAGCTTTCTGCGGGCCACCCCGGCACCCACCGGGACTTGCCGCCAATAATCTCAAATTCGAGCAATTCGTCCGAGTGTCGCTCCGAACCATTGCTGCGGCAGCCTATCGCATCGAATCTTAACGCAACGTATCGCCGGACCGGCAAGAGCCTGCGCCGGCCTAGCGAATGTCAGGGCGCCAAGCATCAGCAAGATGCCGCGGCAGCCGAAGCGGCACCACCAGCATGACGTCGAACCGCTGCGTCAACCCGGCAAGATCAGGCCGAAGCGCGAGGAAATGCTCGAGCGCGCGGGCGATGCGGCGGCGCTGATGGCCGGTGATCGACTCGCTGGCCGCGGCGAGGGTCGTCCGCGCCTTCACCTCGATGGCGGCGAGCACCTTGCCGCGCCGGGCGATGAGGTCGATCTCGCCCGACGGCACGCGGAAGCGCCGCGCCAGGATGCGGTAGCCGCGCAAGCGCAGGTGCCAGAGGCAGATCAGCTCGGCGGCATGACCGCGGCGGAAGGCCTGCCGCTTGGCGGGAAGCCGCGGCCGGCGCGACGGGGCGGGGCTCACTTGCCGCGGCCCGCCAGCGCCAGGGCGCGGGCATAGACCTCGCGGCGCGGCAAACCGGTCGCGGCGGAGACCGCGGCGCTCGCATCCTTGAGGCTCATCTCGGCGAGCGCCGCTTCGAGCTGGGCGTCGAGCGCCTCGCCCTCCTGCGCCGGCGCTTCTTCCGGCGGTGCGACGGTGATGACGATTTCGCCGCGGGGCGGTCCCGCCGCCTCGTAATGCGCGGCGAGCTCGCCGAGCCGGCCGCGCCTCACTTCCTCGTAGATTTTCGTCAGCTCGCGCGCCACCGCCGCCGGCCGGTC
>DASVOY010000138.1:0-1894 GCA_036383115.1 Allostellaceae bacterium | reverse complement strand
GATATCGAGTTCAAGGACGGCAAATACACGGTCGCCGGCACCGACAAGGCGGTGCCCTTCGCCCAGATCGCCTTCACCGCCTATGTGCCGCACAACTACCCGATCGAGGAGCTGGAGCCCGGCCTCGACGAGACCTCGTTCTACGACCCCAAGAACTTCACCTATCCCGCGGGCGCGCATATCGCCGAGGTGGAGATCGATCGCGACACCGGCGTCGTCAATGTCGTGAACTTCACGGCGGCGGACGATTTCGGGCGCATCGTCAACCCGATGATCGTCGAGGGCCAGGTCCATGGCGGCTTGGCGCAAGGCATCGGCCAGGCGCTCTACGAGAACGCCGTCTACGACAAGGACGGCCAGCTGGTGTCGGGCTCGTTCATGGATTACTGCATGCCGCGTGCCGACCATCTGCCGTCCTTCCAGGTAGCGACGAACGTCACGCTGTGCACGCACAACCCGCTCGGCGTCAAAGGCTGCGGCGAGGCCGGCGCGATCGGCTCGCCGGCGGCGGTGATCAACGCCGTCGTCAATGCGCTGGCGCCGCTCGGCGTGACCGACATGGAGATGCCGGCGACGCCCGAGCGCGTGTGGCGCGCGATGGCCGAACACAACATGCCCAAAGCGGCGGAATAAGGGAGCGAAGCCATGTACGATTTCGAATACCAGAAGCCGCGCAGCGTCGCCGATGCCGCGAAAGCCATCGGCAGCGCCGAGGACGGCAAGCTGCTCGCCGGCGGCATGACGCTGATCCCGACCTTGAAGCAGCGGCTCGCTAGACCGTCCGACCTCATCGATCTCGGCAGCATCCCCGAGCTCAGGGGCATCAAGCGCGACGGCAACGCCGTGGTCATCGGCGCCATGACGAAGCATGTCGAGGTGGCGACCTCCGACGTGGTGAAGGGCGCCATCCCTGCGCTCGCGCATCTGACGGAGCTGATCGGCGATCCGCAGGTGCGGAACCGCGGCACGCTCGGCGGCTCGATCGCCAACAACGATCCGGCGGCGGATTATCCGGCGGCGGTGCTGGCGCTAGGCGCGACGGTGATCACCAACAAGCGCAAGATCACCGCCGACGACTTCTTCACGGGCATGTTCGAGACCGCGCTCGCCCCCGACGAGATCATCACCGCGGTAAGCTTCCCGGTCGCGGAGAAGGCCGGCTACGCCAAGTTCCCCAACCCCGCCTCGCGCTACGCCATCGTCGGCGTGTTCGTGGCGCGGACCGGCGGCGGCGTGCGCGTCGCCGTCACCGGCGCGGCACCCTCCGTCTTCCGCCAGAAAGACATGGAAGCGGCGCTCGGCAAATCCTTCGCCGCCGACGCCGTAGCCAACGTCAAGCAGAGCGCCAACGGCCTCAACTCCGACATCCACGCCAGCGCGGAGTACCGCGCGCATCTGATCACCGTCATGGCCAAGCGTGCAGTGCAGGCCGCAACGGGCTGAGGCGAGATGACTCCCTCTCCCCTTGTGGGAGAGGGAGGGACCCGGCGCAAAGCGCCGGGAGGGTGAGGGGGCGGTCGCGATGCTCTCGGGTACCGCTCGCCGTCTTCGCCGCGGCATGACCGATGCGGAGAAGGTGATGTGGCGTCTGCTCCGCAGCCGCCAACTCGCGGGCTTCAAGTTCCGCCGCCAGCAGCCGATCAGACGCTACATTGTCGATTTCGCCTGTTTCTCGCACAAACTTATCGCCGAGATCGATGGTGGACAGCACGCAGCCACCACTGAGGACGACGATATCCGGTCATCCTTTCTCGCCCGTGAGGGATTCCGTGTGCTGCGCTTCTGCAACAACGAGATCCTCGAGAATTGCGAGGGCGTTTGTGCGCATATTCTGAGGGTTCTCGACACTCGCACCCCTCACCCTCCCGGCGCTGCGCGCCGGGTCCCTCCCTCT
>DASVOY010000137.1:0-2002 GCA_036383115.1 Allostellaceae bacterium | reverse complement strand
GCCTCGAGCTGTGGCGCTGCCGCGGCGGGATGCCGGCATCCTGGGTGGTGGAGGCGTGCGATGCGACGGGTCATGTCTCTCTGGCTGCCGAGCTGGCCGATCGACCGGCGCCGATGCGACCGGCTTTCGCCGGACAAGGGGCGGAGGGGAGGGCGCGAGGACGTACGTTTTTGTAGGCCCTTCATCCTCGCCGCCTCGGTCGGCAACCGGCGCCTCGTCACCGCCGTCAACGCGGCGGCGGAAGCGTTGGGCATCGCGCCCGGCCTGCCGCTCACCGATGCCCGCGCGCTCCATCCCGCGCTCGCCGTCGCCGCGGCCGATCCGGCCGGGGATGCGGCGGCGCTGGCGCGGCTGGCCGCCTGGTGCGGCCGCTACAGCCCGTGGACGGCGCCCCACGGCGCCGACGGCGTCTGGCTCGACGTCACCGGCTGCGCCCATCTCCGGGGCGGGGAGAAGGGCCTCGTGGCCGAGATGGTCGAGCGGCTCGCCCGGCGCGGCATCGCCTGCCGCGCCGCCATCGCCGACACCGCCGGCGCCGCCTGGGCGGTGGCGCGCTGCGGCGATGCGACCGTGATCGTGCCGCCGGGCGGTGCGCGCGCGGCGCTGGCGGCGCTGCCGGTGATGGCGTTGCGGCTCGATCCCGTGCTGGCGATCGAGCTCGAGCGGCTGGGCCTGCGCCGCATCGGCGACCTCTACGCCTTGCCGCGCGCCGCGCTCGCTTCCCGCTTCGGCGACGTGGTGGCGCATCGCCTCGACCAAGCGCTCGGCGCCGCGCCGGAGCCGCTGTCGCCGCTGCCGCCGGCGCCCGCCCGCTGGACGCGCCGCCGCTTCGCCGAGCCGCTCGCCACGCCCGAAGGCCTCGCCGCGGCGACGCGCGAGCTCTTGGAAGCGCTGTGCCGCCGCCTCGCCGGCGAGAGGCTGGGCGCGCGCCGCCTCGTGCTGACGCTCTACCGCGTCGACGGCACGCGCGCCGAGATGGCTATCGGCACGGCACGCCCGAGCCGCGACCCGCGCCATCTGCTGCGCCTTCTGGCGGAGCGGCTCGGCGCGATCGATCCCGGCCTCGGCATCGAGGACATGGTGCTGACGGCGACAGCGGTGGAGCGTCTTGCGATGGCGCAGCTCAGAATTCACCTCTCCCCGAGAGGCGTAGAGCAATTGCTGGATAGGGTCTGCCATCCACTTCAGGGGCCACAAAGAAAAGAGCCTCATCCTGAGCCTGTCGAAGGACGCAAGCTGCTTTTGCAGCCACGCGGAGCCAATCTCCGCCATGGCAAAGTCTCTTCTTCGTCATGGCCGGGCTTGGCCCGGCCATCCACGTCTTGTTTTGACGCCGGCAAAGACGTGGATGGCCGGCACGAGGCCGGGCATGACGGCAGAAAAGCGTCGATAGCGGATGCTCTTGCAACCAGTTTCGTTCAACCGGACAGCCGTACCAAGTCCGGGAACGTCGTCGCGTTCCCCGACAAGACCATCGCCCGGCAGATGGCGCGGGCGATTCTGTCGGCGGAAGGGAAAGACCGTGACGGCACCGATCCGGCCGAGCTCGCCGCGCTCGTCGACCGGCTCGCCAACCGGCTGGGAGCGGGGGCGCTTTGCCGCCTCGTGCCGCAGGAGAGTCATATGCCGGAACGGGCAGCGTGCCTCGCGCCGGTCTTCGCCTCCCTACCCGACACGGCCTGGGACGCGACGAAGCCGCGGCCCGTCCGTCTGCTGCCGCGGCCCGAGCCGATCGAGGCGATGGCGCCCATTCCCGACGATCCGCCGGTGCAGTTCCGCTGGCGCCGGCTGCAGCATCTTGTGCGCCGCGCCGACGGGCCGGAGCGCATCCTCGGCGAGTGGTGGCGCGGCGCCGAGGCGGCGGCGGAGCTGCGCGACTATTACCGCGTCGAGGACGACGATGGCGGCCGCTTCTGGCTGTTCCGCGACGGCTCGACCAACTCGGCCAAGTGGTTCCTCCACGGGTTCTGCGCATGACGTCTTCGCTGGGGGCGCGGCCCCC
>DASVOY010000136.1:0-5120 GCA_036383115.1 Allostellaceae bacterium | reverse complement strand
CTTGCGTGTTGATGCCGCGGCGGGTGCCGTCGCTCAGCACCTCGACGCCGCGCGGCTCGCCGAAATAGACGCCGCCCGTCAACTCGCGCACGATCATGATGTCGAGGTCACGGATGATCTCGGGCCGCAAGGTCGAGGCGCCGATCAGCGGCTCGAAGACCAGCGCCGGCCTAAGATTGGCGAAGAGATCCATCTCCTTGCGCAGGCGCAGCAGGCCACGTTCGGGTTTGAGCGCGAAAGGCAGCGTGTCCCATTTCGGCCCGCCCACCGCGCCGAACAGCACGGCATCGGCGGCGAGCGCCCGCTTCAGCGTGCCCTCGGCCAAGGGCGTGCCATGCGCGTCATAGGCCGCGCCGCCGACGACGTCCTCGCTCGCCTCGAAGCTGGCGATGCGGCGGCGGTCGAACCATTCGATCACACGGTATACTTGCCGCATCACCTCGGGCCCGATGCCGTCACCGGGGAGGACGAGAACCTTCCTGTTCGATTTTCCCGCCATGGGTGCCCCTCCCTTGCTTTACGACCAGAGCCAGGGCTGGCTCAGCCGGTTCTTCTCCTCGAAGGAAGCGATCGCCGGCGCCTTCTGCAAGGTCAGGCCGACATCGTCGAGGCCGTTCAAGAGGCAGTGCTTGCGGAAGGGATCGATGTCGAACTTCACCACGCCGCCGTCGGGCCGGGTGATGGTCTGGTCGGCAAGATTTATCGTGAGCCGCGCATTCGCCCCTTTGCGCGCATCGTCCATCAGCTCGTCGACCACCTGTTGCGGCAGCTTGATCGGCAGGATGCCGTTCTTGAAGCAGTTGTTGTAGAAGATGTCGGCGAAGCTCGACGCGATGACGCAGCGTATGCCGAAATCGAGGAGCGCCCAGGGCGCGTGCTCGCGCGAGCTGCCGCAGCCGAAATTCTCGCCGGCGACCAGCACCTTGGCTTGGCGGTAGGCCGGCTTGTTGAGGATGAAGTCCGGGTTCTCCGACCCGTCATTGCGATAGCGCATCTCGTCGAAGAGCGCCTTGCCCAAGCCGGTGCGCTTGATCGTCTTCAGAAACTGCTTCGGGATGATCTTGTCGGTGTCGACATTGATCATCGGCAGCGGCGCGGCAATCCCTTCGAGCGTCGTGAATTTGTCCATGGCGCCTTCCTTACTTGAGGTCCCGCACATCCGCGAGCCGGCCGGTGACGGCGGCGGCGGCAGCCATGGCCGGGCTGACGAGGTGCGTGCGCCCGCCGCGGCCTTGCCGCCCCTCGAAGTTGCGGTTCGAGGTCGAGGCGCAGCGCTCGCCGGGTGCGAGCTTGTCCGGGTTCATGGCAAGGCACATGGAGCAGCCGGGCTCGCGCCATTCGAAGCCCGCCGCGAGGAAGATCTGGTCGAGCCCTTCCTCTTCCGCCTGATGCTTCACCAGGCCCGAGCCAGGCACCACCATGGCGTTGACGCCCGCCGCGACCTTGCGCCCCTTGGCGATGGCGGCGGCGGCGCGCAGATCCTCGATGCGGCCATTGGTGCAGGAGCCGATGAAGACGCGCTGCACCGGCACCTCGGCGAGGCTGGTGCCGGGCTTCAGGCCCATGTATTCGAGCGAGCGCGCCATCGCGGCGCGGCGGTTCTCGTCGGGCTCGCCGGCGGGGTTCGGCACGCTGCCGGTGATCGGCAGCACGTCCTGCGGGCTCGTCCCCCAGGTGACCTGAGGCGCGATCCTGGCGGCGTCGATCACGACCTCAGTGTCGTATTTGGCGCCGGGGTCCGAGGGCAGCGTCTTCCAGAATTTCACCGCCTGCTCCCAGGCCGCGCCCTTGGGCGCGTGCGGGCGCCCCTTGAGGTACGCGAAGGTCGTCTCGTCGGGTGCGATGAGGCCGGCGCGCGCGCCGCCTTCGATCGTCATGTTGCAGACGGTCATCCGCCCTTCCATCGAAAGGTTGCGGATGGCGCTGCCGGCATATTCGATGACGTGGCCGGTGCCGCCGGCCGTGCCGATCCGGCCGATGATGCCGAGGATGAGATCCTTGGCGGTGATGCCGAAAGGCAGCTCGCCCTCGACGCGGACCAGCATGTTCTTGGCCGGCTGCTGGATCAGCGTCTGCGTCGCCAGCACATGCTCGACCTCGGAGGTGCCGATGCCGAAGGCGAGCGCGCCGAAGGCGCCATGCGTCGCGGTGTGGCTGTCGCCGCAGACGATGGTCATGCCCGGCTGCGTCATGCCCTGCTCGGGGCCGATGATGTGGACGATACCCTGGCGGATGTCGTTGATCCCGTAATAGGGGATGCTGAACTCCTTGACGTTGCGCTCGAGCGTCTCGACCTGGAGCCGGCTCTCGGGTTCGGCGATGCCCTGGCTGCGGTCGGTGGTCGGCACGTTGTGGTCGGCGACCGCGATCGTCGCGTCGGGCCGGCGCACCTTGCGCTTGCTCATGCGCAGCCCCTCGAAGGCCTGCGGGCTCGTCACCTCATGGACGAGGTGGCGGTCGATATAGAGCAGGCAGGTCCCGTCCGCCTGGCGGTCGACCAGATGGCTGTCCCAGATCTTGTCGAAAAGCGTGCGCGGCTTGGCCATGGAATTTTCCCTCACGCCCCCTCACCCCAACCCTCTCCACAACGGGAGAGGGAGGGACCCGCAAAGCGGGAGGGTGAGGAGGAGCTGCTGAATTTAAGACTGCTGCTCCTGCGTCTCCGGCTCCCGCTGCGCCTCGCCGTCGCTCGGCACCTCCGCGCCCTCGCGGCCGCGCTCGGCGATGCGGGCGGCCTTGCCGGTGCGTCCGCGCAGGTAATAGAGCTTGGCGCGGCGCACCGAGCCCTGGCGCACCACCTCGATGGCGGTGACGCGCGGCGAGTAGAGCGGGAAGATGCGCTCGACCCCCTCGCCATAGGAGATCTTGCGCAGCGTGAAGTTCGAGTTCACGCCGGCATTCTTGCGGGCGATGCACACGCCCTCGAAAGCCTGGACGCGCTCGCGCTCGCCCTCGACCACCTTGACGCTGACGCGCAGCGTGTCGCCCGGCCGGAACTCCGGCACGGCGCGATTGGCGAGCAGCTTCTTGATCTCTTCCTGCTCGAGCGTCTGCATAAGGTTCATTGGACCACCTCCGACTCTAAGACCGCCCCGACCGGCCTTGGCCGTCGAGGTGGCGTTCCCACAAATCCGGGCGCCGCTGCCGCGTCGCCGCCTCCGCCTGCGCGTCCCGCCATTGGCGGATCTGCTCGTGGTGCCCCGACAGAAGCACCTCCGGCACCGCGCGCCCCTGCCACACCTGCGGCCGGGTGTAATGGGGATATTCGAGCAATCCCCGCGCGAAGCTCTCCTCGTCGAGCGCCGCCGCATCGCCGACCACGCCCGGCAGGAGCCGCACGCAGGCGTCGATCAGCGCGATCGCCGCCGGCTCGCCGCCCGACAGCACGAAGTCGCCGAGGCAGACCTCCTCCAGGCCCTGCGCCTCGATGACCCGCTCGTCGATCCCTTCGAAGCGGCCGCACAGCAGCCGCACCCCGGGACCCGCCGCGAGCTCGCGCACCCGCGCCTGATCGAGCGGCCGTCCCCGCGGCGAGAGATAGATCGCCGGGCCCGGCGCGGGCGTGCCCGCGATCGCCGCATCGACGATATCGGGCCGCATGACCATGCCGGGGCCGCCGCCGAAAGGCGCGTCGTCGACGGAGCGGTGTTTATCGCGCGCAAAATTGCGAATGTCCACTGTTTCCAGCCGCCACAGCCCTTCGCGCAGCGCCTTGCCGGCGAGCGAATGGCCGAGCGGCCCGGGAAACATCTCCGGGAAGATCGTCAGCACCGTCGCCGTCCAGGGAGCCATGGCTCCGTTAGACCTCCTCGTCTTTCTCCAGCTCCGCCTCGACCGGCCGGTTGTCCAGCAGGCCCTCGGGCGGGTCGACCACCAGCCTTCCGCCCTTGATGTCCACCTCCGGCACCACGGCGGCGGTGAAGGGCAGGATCACCACGCGGCCGTCGGGGCGCTCGACCTCCAGACTGTCGCCGGCGCCATACTCATGCACCGCCCGCACCCGGCCCAACGCCTCGCCGTCCCTCAAGACCACCGCCAGCCCAAGCAGGTCGGCGTGGTAGTACTCGTCCTCGCCGGGTTCCGGCAGCGCCGCGCGCGGCAAATAGAGCCGCACCCCCTTGAGCGCCTCGGCGGCATCGCGGTCGCTGACGCCGTCGAGCCGCATGATCAGTACGCCCTTGGCCGCACCCACCCGCTCGAGCTTGAAGGAGCGCTCGCCGCGCTCGTCCTCGAGCGGACCGTAGGCGGCAAGGCCGTCGGGCTCGGCGGTGAAGCTCTTGACCCGGACCAGGCCGCGCACGCCATGGGCGCCGGTGATGACGCCCATCAGCACGCGCTGCTCCCGATCCGCGGCCAAGCGCTGCCTCAGGCCGCCGGCGTGCCTTCGCCCGCCGCCGCGGCCGCCGCCTCGCCCGCCGCCTTGGCGCGCTCCTGCGCCTTGGCCTTGGGCGCGGATTTCTGCGGCGTCTCGCGCCAGGTCGGCTTCGGTGCAAGCCCGGCATCGCCGAGGAAGCGCGCGACGCGGTCGCTCGGCAGCGCGCCCACCTGAAGCCAATGCTGGATGCGCTCCGCCTTCAGTACGACGCGGTCGGCATGGCCCTTGTCGAGCATCGGGTTGTAGGTGCCGAGCTTCTCGATGAAGCGGCCGTCGCGCGGGCTGCGCGTGTCGGCGACGACGATGCTGTAGAACGGCCGCTTCTTGGTGCCGCCGCGGGTCAAACGAATCTTGAGGGACATGATCTTCCTTTGCTGCTCCCGATAGTCGTTGCGTCAATCCGTCAGCGGCCGAAGCCGCCGCCCGGCAGAAGCGCCGAGATGCCGTGGCGCATCAGGCCCTTCTTCCCGAGCTTGTTCATCTTCTTCATCATGCTCGCCATGTCCTGATACTGCTTCAGCAGGCGATTGATCTCCGGCACCGAGGTGCCGGAACCCGACGCGATGCGGCGCCGGCGCGAGCCGTTCAAGAGCTTCGGGTTCTTGCGCTCCGCCTTGGTCATCGACGAGATGATCGCCTCCTGGCGCTTGATCATGCCGTCGTCGATCTTGGCCTCGTCGAGCTGCTTCTTGATCTTGTTGATGCCGGGCAGCATGCCCATGACGCCGCCCATGCCGCCCATCTT
>DASVOY010000135.1:0-2089 GCA_036383115.1 Allostellaceae bacterium | reverse complement strand
CTGGTAGACCATGTGATCCTTGAGCGGGTTTTCGCTCACCGCGACGATCTTGGCGCCAGGCGGCACGTTGCTCGGCGGATACCAGGGCACCCGGCTCTCGACCAGGAGCGCGAGGTCCGTCTCCTGATGCAGCGCCGCCAGGTTGGTGCCGAGGTGGAGCGGGTGCGATTTCGGAAAGTTGGCATAGGCCGCGGCGCGGCCTTCGATGACCGGGATGGCCATCAGCTCGGCAAGCGCGACGAGCGCCTGGAACGCCGCCGGATCGCGGCCGGCGCTCTCGGCGATGATGACGGGGCACTTCGACTGTGCAATGAGCGCCGCGACCTTCTCGACGTCCTGCGCGAGGGCCTGGGTTTTTGGCGGCTCAGGCGTGTCGCGCAGCCGCTTGGGTGGCGTCCAGCCCTGGATCATGGTCTCGACCGGGACGTTGAGATAGACCGGCCCGCCCGGGACGCGCTTCGCCATCTCGCCGGCGCGCACGACGCTTTGATACAGCGTCTCCGGACTCGGCGCCTGGTTGGCCCATTTGACGACAGAGTCGATGAGCCGCTGCGGTCCGCCGACCACGCCGAGGTTGCGATACCACTGGTTGCCGGGATCGAAATCGGCGAGCTCGCCATAGCTCAGCGACTCGCCCGACATGACCAGCATCGGGATCTCGTGGGCGCGCGCGCCCTGCAGTCCCATGGCGCCCTGCAGCAGCCCGGCGCCGGCGTGCAGCAGGACCGCCTGCATCCGCCCGGTGATCTGGGTGTAACCGGCCGCGACGCCGACCGCGAGCGTCTCATGGCCGCAATCCATGTAGGCCGGGCCGGACAGGCCGGCGATCTTCTGGCGCGCGAGCGCCTCCCACATCGGCGGCCATTCCGAGCCGGGCGACGCAATCACATAATCGACATGCAGGTTGCGAAACGCCTCGAGGATCGCCTCGCCGCCATCGAGCTCGTTCTTCACCGCTTGCTCCCGCTATTCGATGGTGAGGTTGGCCGACGTCACGACTGCGCGCCACTTGGCGCTGTCGGTGCGGATGAGCTTGCCCAGCGCATCCGGACCCTGCTCACCGATGGTGGCGCCCGCCGCCTTGAGGCGCTCCAGATAGGCGGGATCGCTCTGGGCGGTGCGCAGCGCATCGCGCAGGCGCTTCACGTGATCGGGCGGCGTCTGCGTGGCGGCGACGAGCCCGTGCCAGCCTTCCGCATCGACTCCCGGATAGCCGGCCTCGGCGGTGGTCGGCGTGTCGGGGAGCGCCGGGCTGCGCTCGGGCGCCGCAACCCCGAGCGCAACGATCTTCCCGGCCTTGACGTGCGGCGCCACCGTCGCGGCGTCGCCAAAGAGCCCGTCGAGCTGGTCGCCGAGGAGCAGCGGCAGGCTCTGGCTGGTGCTGCGGAACGGCACGTGCACGAGGCGGATGCCCGCTTCGCGCTGCAGCAGCAGCGAGCCAAGATGCGACACCGTGCCGATCCCGGCCGAGCCGATGCTGATCTTGTCGGGGTGCGCCTTGGCATAGGCGACGAATTCGGCGAGCGTATGCACGCCGAGCGAGGCGCGCACCACGAGCGTCTGCGCCGAGCGCCACAGGGTGCCGACGGGCAGGAAATCGCGCTGCGCGTCGTAGGAGACCTTCTTGATCCACGGGATGATGGTGAGCGGCGCGATGCCGCCGAGCAGCATCGTGTGCCCATCATGCTCTCCGCCGAGGAAGCTTTCGGTGCCGTTGAGGCCACCGCCGCCGCCGCGGTTCTCGATCACGATCGGCTGGCCGAGCGCCTTCGCCAGCCCGTCCGAGACGAGCCGCGCGCCGGTGTCGCTCGGACCGCCGGCCGCATACGGCACGATGATGCGCACGGGACGCGACGGAAACTCGTCGGCGTTTGCGGTCGGCGCGGCGCAGGCCAGCGCGAAGGCCAGCACCGAGGTGAGGACGATGGATCGCATGAGAGGCCCCGCGGAAGGTTCAACGCGGATTAACCCAGCCTCATTTGCGGTACAAGCCGCGCCGGACATGCCCCGGCTGCGCTGCGCGCGGATCAGCCGGCGCCGAGCGCAACCGCCACATGATAGGTGATGAACGACGCCACATAGGCGAGCG
>DASVOY010000134.1:0-5115 GCA_036383115.1 Allostellaceae bacterium | reverse complement strand
CCTCACCGCCTGCACCGGCCTCACCAGCAGCGATGTCGTGAAGAGCGACGCGCTCCGCCGCTTCGCCATCCGCCACGGCAGCGAGGCCATCCGCGTTGGCCAGGCGCAGGGCTACCACCTCGAGGAGGTCTACCATCTGCCGCCGGAGCTGCTCGCGCGCGCCGACGAGGGCGACGGCTCCGCAAGGGAGACGATCGAGGCCGGGCTGATCGCCGGGCAGAAGAACGTGTCGGCCGAGCAGCGCCCGTCGATGGCGCAGGACATGATCAAGGGACGCCGCACCGAGATCGACTTCCTGAACGGCTTCATCGTCGGCAAAGGCGCGGAGACCGGCATCGGCACGCCGGCCAACGCCGCACTCACCGAGATCGTCGGCAAGGTCGAACGCGGCGCGCTCAGGCCCGACCCGCGCCACATCACCGATTTGAGATTGAACTGAGACAGTCAGCCAAGGAGCAACGAGGCAACACATGACGCTTGATCGCAAGGTAATCGAGACCCTGTCCGGCATAACCACGGCGACGATCACGACGATCCTGCTCAAGAAGGGGTTGCGCAACGTGTGGATGCGCGGCGCGCGTCCGCTGCGGCCGGGTTCGCCGCGCCTCGTCGGCCGCGCCTTCACGCTGCGCTTCGTCCCGGCGCGCGAGGACCTGGCGACGCCGGAATCCTGGTCCTCGCCGCGCTCGACGCGGGCCGCCATCGAGGCGATGCCGGAAGGCTGCATCGCCGTGGTCGACGCCATGGGCATCACCGACGCCGGCATCTTCGGCGACATCCTCTGCGCGCGCATGCAGAAGCGCGGCGTCGCCGCGCTGGTGACGGACGGCGTCGTGCGTGACGTGGCCGGCGTGCTCGCCACGAACCTGCCGGTGTGGTGCCGGGGCGCGGCGGCACCGCCCTCGGTCGCCGGCCTCACCTTCGTCAACTGGCAGGAGCCGATCGGCTGCGGCGGCGTTGCCGTGTTTCCCGACGACGTGGTGGTGGTCGACGATGACGGCGCAACCTTGATCCCGGCGAAGCTGCTCGACGAGGTGGTCGCGACCGGACCCGAGCAGGAGCGGCTCGAGGGCTGGATCATGCAGGAGGTGGAGAAAGGCGCGGCCCTGCCGGGCCTCTACCCGCCCAACGCCGAGACCAAGGCGCGCTACGAGGCAACGAAGCGGCGCTGAGCGCGCTCAATAGCGGAAGATCGCCGCCATCGGCCCTTTGACGGGGAGGCGCTCCTTCGGCAGCACGGCGATCGTGCCGCGATGGAGCAGCGTCTCGATCGCGGCGCGGTCGAGCAGGTCCTCGTCGTCGGGCGCCGGGGTCGGATGCACCTCGATGTCGCCGGGCTTGTCGCCGACATGGCCCCAGAGCTGCGCGCCGTCGGCGAGGAACAGCGTGTCGACGCGGCCGTAGCGCGCGCCGTCGACGATTTCCGCCGGTCTGGTCCCGGCCTTCGGGCTGGCACTGCCCTGGAGGCTGCGGAAATGGTCGAGCGCCTGCTCCTCCGCCGCGGCGAAGACAGGGCGCACCTGTTGATAGGCGAGGTCGTGCAGCTTCTCCGGCCGGTGGGCGTCCGGGTTGATCTCGAGCCCGTCGGACAGCAGGCGCTCGATTTTGAGCATCCGCCGGAGATTGCCCTGTAGATCGGGCAGCGCCGCGAGGACCACCGGCGCGCGCTTGCCGCTGAACCAGTCGTTCAGCGCCGAGGAGAGGCGCGTCAGATACTCCATGAGCTCGGTCCGCCGCAGCTCCTCCGGCGCCTCGCCCGCGTTGCTCACCTTGCCCATGCCCTGATGCGTGGGCCAGACCGGCGTGCGCGAGACCGGATGTCCCAGGACCGTATCTTGATAGTCGGTCTCGGCCGCCACCGTGCGCGCCCCTTGCGGCAGCTTGAGGCCCCCAATCTCCTGCGCGCCGTACCGCGTCGCCTCGAAGAGGCGGGCGCGAGCGGCGCTGACGGCGAGGATGAAGAAGGTGCCGTTCTCCGCGAGCAGCGGCAGCAGCTCCTTCACCGAGAAGTGCTTGTCCACCGCGACATCTTCCCTGAGCCCCGCCGGCACGCGGTAGAAGCGCGAGTAGTCCGGCCCCAGAAACAGCGCCACGTCGCCGCCATGACGCCAGAACTCGGCGTCCGCGGCGAGCGACAACGCCGGCTGCACGATCGCGCGCGCCGCGACCGGGCGGCAGCCCCTCTCGACGAGGCGGTGCTCGGCCTGCTCCGCCAGGTTCTTGAGACGCGCCGGGTCCTGGCGGATCTCGCGGCTGGTCGGGTGGGTCGGCAGGAAGATCGACACGGCGGGCGAGACCCGCGCCAACGCCAGCTTTCTCACGTCCTCGACAGTGATCATGACGGGCATCCCCGACGGAGCGGCGCTGCCTGCCAACCAGAGGGCACGGCGAATGGTTCCCGCTTCCACCGGCACTCGCCACGCGATGCGGCGGCCGAAACTTGACGTGGATCAAGGCGGCACGCTGCCGCTGCACAATACTAATTTATCGGCATTTATCGGCGCCCTGCATACGGGACCTCGAGGCGAGCGATGCGGTCCGACAGCGAGATCGAACAGGATGTGGAAAAGGAGCTCCAGGTGGATACGAGCATCGACCTGACCGACGTCGCGGTGGCGGTCGAGCGCGGCGTCGTGACGCTGTCCGGCTTCGTCCGGACGTTCAGCGAAAAGCTCGACGCCGATCGCGCCGCGAAGCGCGTGCTCGGCGTGGTCGGTGTGGCCAACGACCTCGATGTGCGGCTGCGCGACCTGGACGATCGTCCCGATCCGCTCATCGCGCGGGTTGCGCTGGCGGCGATCCGGGACCGGCTGCCAGGCGCGGCGGATCGCATCAGGGCGGTGGCCAAGAATGGCTGGGTGACGCTCGAGGGCGAGGTCGGCTGGGATTTCGAGCGGCAGGCGGCGGTGGATGTGGTCGCCGCGCTCGAATCGGTGAAGGGCGTCAGCGACATGATCCAGCTCGAGCCGAGAGCCGCGCCCGAGGAGATCAAGCGCCGGATCGCGGCAGCGCTCGGGGACGGCGCGGCGGACGCGGACGACATCACCGTCGAGGTCGACGGCGACACGGTGATCCTCGAAGGCAGCGTCGACACGCCGGCCGACCGCGATGCGGCCGAGCGCGCCGCGCGCTCGGCGCCTGGTGTCATGGCCGTGGACAATCAGCTCGCCGTCGCCTCGTAGCTGCTGCGCCGCGCGAGGAGGAGAGATGCAGCCGCAACGCTTTCATGATCGCCACGACGCCGGCCGGGTGCTGGCGGCGCGGCTGTTCGCCTACGCCCACCGCCCGGACGTGATCGTCCTCGCCCTGCCGCGCGGCGGCGTGCCGGTGGCCTATGAGGTGGCGCGCGCGCTCGGCGCGCCGCTCGACGTCTTCGTCGTGCGCAAGCTGGGCGTTCCCGGCCACGAGGAGCTGGCGATGGGCGCGGTCGCGACCGGCGGCGTGCGCGTGCTCAACGAAAGCGTCGTGAACACGCTCGGCATTCCCGACGACGTGATCGACGCGGTGGCGGCACGGGAGGAGCGCGAGCTGGCGCGGCGCGAGCGCCTCTATCGCGACGCCCGCCCGCCGCCGGATGTCCGGGGCAAGACGGCGATCCTCGTCGATGACGGCCTGGCGACCGGCGCCACCATGCATGCGGCGATCAGGGCGCTGCGCCAGCAGCATCCCGCCCGCATCGTCGTCGCCGTGCCGGTTGCCGCGCCCGAGACCTGCGAGGCGTTGCGGGCGGAGGTCGACGAGGTCATCTGCGCCATCACGCCGGAGCCGTTCTATGCCGTCGGGTTCTGGTACGAGGACTTCGCGCAAACCGCGGATGACGAGGTCCGCGATCTGCTCGCGCGGCAGCAGCAACCCCAGGAGAGCTGAGCCATGGCCGCAACGACCGACCCCATACTGAGAGAGACGCTGCGCGGGGCCGCGCAGCCGCTCACCGGCGAGGCCACAGACTACGACACGCTCATGGATCTGATCGGCGACGCCCACTTCGTGCTGTTGGGCGAGGCGTCGCACGGCACGCACGAGTTCTACCGCGAGCGCGCCCGCATCACGCGGCGGCTCATCGACGAGAAGGGCTTCGCCGCCGTCGCGATCGAAGGCGACTGGCCCGACGCGTACCGGGTCAACCGCTACGCCCACGGCGACAGCGAGAATAGGAACGCGGAGCAGGCGCTCGCCGGCTTCCGGCGCTTCCCGACCTGGATGTGGCGCAACACCGACGTGGTCGAGTTCATCGAATGGCTGCGGGCGTATAACGACGACCGTCCGCCGGACGGGCCCAAGACCGGCTTTTACGGCCTCGATCTCTACAGCCTGCACGCCTCGATGCAGGCCGTGCTCGACTATCTCGACAAGGTCGACCCCGAGGCGGCCAAGCGGGCCCGCCAACGCTACGCCTGCTTCGACCACATGGGCCCGGATCCTCAGGTCTATGGCTTCCTGGCCGGCACCGATCTCGACCTGTCATGCCAGGAGCAGGTCGTCAGCCAGCTCGTCGAGCTGCAGCGCCACGCCGCCGACTATGCGCGGCGCGGCGGCGCCATGGCGGAGGAGGAGTTCTTCGCCGCCGAGCAGAATGCCCGCGTCGTCAGGGACGCCGAGGAATATTACCGCTCGATGTTCCTCCGGGAGGTGTCGTCGTGGAACCTGCGCGACCGCCACATGGCCGACACGCTCGATGCGCTCGCCGCGCATCTCGGCAAGGACGGAAGGCGCGCGAAGATCGCCGTCTGGGCCCACAATTCGCATGTCGGCGACGCGCGCGCGACCGAGAGGAGCCGGCGCGGCGAGCTCACCCTCGGCCAGCTCGCGCGCGAGAAATACGGCGATGACGCCGTTCTGGTCGGCTTCACCACGCATAACGGCACGGTCACGGCCGCCTCCGACTGGGGCGGGCAGGCCGAGCGCAAGCAGGTCCGGCCGGCGCTTCCCGACAGCTACGAGACGCTGTTCCACGACGCGAAGCCGCCCGCGCGCTTCCTCTTGACCTGGGGCGAGGACGAGAGCGTGACCGAGCGGCTGCGCGATCTCCGGCTCGAGCGGGCCATCGGCGTGATCTACCGGCCCGAGACCGAGCGCGCGAGCCACTACTTCCACACGCAGCTTCCGGACCAGTTC
>DASVOY010000133.1:0-5487 GCA_036383115.1 Allostellaceae bacterium | reverse complement strand
CCTACAAGGTTCGCCGTTTCAATTTTTACGACTACACCGGAAGCGATGCGCGGCCGCCGGAATCGTGGAATCCGGAAGTCACCGTGCGGGCGCGCGGCGTCATGGAGAAATGCACCTATTGCATCCAGCGCACGCGCATGGCGCAGATCGACGCCGACCGCGAGGACCGCGCCATCCGCGACGGCGAGGTGGTCACCGCCTGCGCCCAGGCCTGCCCGACCCAGGCGATCGTCTTCGGCGACCGCAACGACAAGGAGAGCGCCGTCGCCAGGCGCAAGTCGAGCCCGCTCGATTATGAGCTGCTGGGCGAGCTCAACACCCGGCCGCGCACCACCTACGAGGCCGAGATTCGCAACCCGAACCCGGCAATGCCGGACACGAAGGCATGACGCAGGCGATCGACAAGGCGCAAGGCGACGGCGCGCCGCTGATCGAGTCCGAGGTCACGCTCGCCTCCGTCAGCGAGCATGTCAGCAACCTCGTCCTGCGTCCGGCGCCGCGCTGGTGGTGGATCGGCTTCGGCCTGTCCTTCACGCTGTTCCTGGTGCTGGTCGTTGCCGCTGCTTGGCTGTTCATCAACGGAGTCGGCACCTGGGGCATCAACATCCCGGTCGCCTGGGGCTTTGCCATCCTCGAATATGTCTGGTGGATCGCGCTGGCGAGCGGCGGCACGATCGTGTCGGCGCTGTTCTATCTGACGCGCTCCGAGTGGCGCTCGGCCACCAACCGCATCGCCGAATCGATGATGCTGTGCGCCGCGGCTCCGGCGGGCCTGCTGCCGATCTTCCATATCGGGCGCCAGGGCCTGTTCTACTGGATCTTCGCCTATCCCAATGTCATGGGCATCTGGCCGCAATTCCGCAGCCCGCTGCTCTGGGATTTCGTCTGCGTCATCTGCTACGTGATCATGTCGATCATGTTCTACTACGTCGGGCTGCTGCCGGACCTGGCCACGGTGCGCGACCGGGCGCGGACGAGGACCCAGCAGATCTTCTACGGCGTGCTCGCGCTGGGCTGGCGCGGCTCGGCGCGGCACTGGGCGAATTACAAGACCGTCTATTTCATCATGGCGGCGATCATGGCGCCGATGGTCATCTCGGTGCACAGCGTTGTCGGCCTCGATTTCGCCGGCGGCTTGACGCCCGGCTGGCACTCGACGCAATTCCCGCCCTATTTCTTTTTCGGCGCGGTGATCTCGGGGCTCGCCCTCGTGATCATGCTGACCATTGGCGTTCGCCATGGCTGCCACCTTCAGGGCGTCATCACCGAGCACCATCTCAACGCGCTCGGCAAGGTGATGCTCGTCGGCAGCCTGATGCTCACCTACTCCTATGTGTGGGAGGCGTTCGGCCCGTTCTACGCCAGCGACGTCGCCGAGCGCACCATGTTCCTCGAGCGTGTCTCCGGCCTCTACGCCGGCACCTTCTGGGCCAAGACCATCCTCAACGCCGTCATTCCGCAGTTGCTCTGGTTGCCGTGGGTACGGCGCAGCGAGGTGCTTCTGTTCCTCATCTCGCTCGGAATCATCATCGGCATGTGGCTCGAGCGCTTCGTCATCGTCGTCACCAGCCTACACCGCAACTGGACGCCGTCGATGTGGGGCAATTTCTATCCGACCTTCTGGGACTGGGCAACGCTCGCCGGCACGATCGGCCTCTTCCTCACGCTGTTCTTCCTCATCCTCCGCCTGCTGCCGATCGTCTCGATCGCCGAGATGCGCGAGATCATCCACAAGGACAAGCGGACATGAGCGAGAACGCGGTCTACGGCATGATGGCGGAGTTCGCCACGCCCGACGCCGTCACCGCGGCCGCGCGGGGATTGCATCTGAACGGCTTCCGGTACATGGAGGCCTATACACCGTTCCCGGTGGAGGAACTCGACCGGGTGCTCCATCCGCGCCGGCGGCCATGGCTGCCGATCATCATCTTCGGCGGCGCCGTCCTCGGCGCGGTCTACAGCTATTTCCTCCAGTATTGGGCCGCCGTGCTCGACTATCCCCTCAATGTCGGCGGCCGGCCCTACAACAGTTGGCCGGCCTTCACCGTGTCGTCCTTCGAGGTCACTGTCCTCTTCGCCGTCACGGCCGCGTTCGCCGCGCTGCTCCTGTTCTGCCGCCTGCCGCGTCTCTACCATCCCGCGTTCAACGCGCCCGACTTCGACCGGGCCTCGCAGGACCGCTTCTTCCTCTGCGTCGAGGCGCGCGACCGCTGGTTCGATGCCGAAAGGCTGCGCGACATCTTCGCGCGGCACGACGCCGTCCGCGTCTCGCTGGTGCCGCAATGAGGGCCACATGGCTAGTTTTGCCCGCGCTCCTGGTCGCGCTCGCCGCCTGCGACAACATGGCGAACCAGCCGAAGCGGCTGCCCTACGAGGCCTATCGCGGCGAGGACAGGAGTATCGCCCATCGCCTGCCGCCGGACGGGACCGTGGCGCGCGACGATGCGCCGGCGCCGAAGCCGCCGCCGGTGACCGAAGCGCTCCTGGCGCGCGGGCAGGAACGCTTCGACATCTACTGCGCGCCCTGCCACGGCCGGCTTGGCGATGGCGACGGCATGATCGTGCAGCGCGGCTTCCCGCCGCCGCCTTCCTATCACATCGACCGGCTGCGCCAAGCGCCGGTGCAGCATTTCTATGACGTCATCACCAACGGCTACGGCGCGATGTATCCCTATGATGCCCGGGTCGCGCCGGCCGACCGCTGGGCCATCGTCGCCTATATCCGCGCGCTCCAGGCGAGCCAGGACGCCAAGCTCGCCGATGTGCCGCCGCCGCAGCGGAGCGCGCTCCAATGACGGACGGCCGCGCCTGGACGAGGCTGCGCTGGGCCGCGCTGGCCGCGACGGTGCTGGGCGGCATCGGCTGCATCATCGGCGCGCTCGTCGACCCGGCCGCGTTCTTTCCCGCGTGGCTCTCGGCGGTGATCTTCTGGCTGGGCCTGCCGCTCGGCGCGCTCACCCTGGTGCTGGTGCACGACCTCACCGGCGGGCGCTGGATGGCCACGGCGCGGTCCGTCCTCGATGCGGCGGTTGCCACCATGCCGATCGCGACGCTCGCCTTCCTGCCGATCCTCGCCGGGCTCGGGCATCTCTACACCTGGTCCCGGCCCGACGCGCCGCCGCTCGGCAACGCCTTCTATCTCAACGACAGCTTCTTCATCGCCCGCTACGCGCTCTATTTCGTGATCTGGAACGCACTCGCCGCGTATGCGCTCCTCGTCCCGCGCAGCGACCGGGACGGCGCGCCGGCCTCGATGTCCTGGCTGAGTGCCATCGGTCTCGTGCTGCTCGCCTATGCTGTCAGCTTCGCCGCCATCGACTGGGTCCTATCGACGGAGCCGCATTTCTGGTCCTCGATCTTCGGCATGATCTTCGGCGCCGGCGCGTTCAACACGGGGCTCGCCCTGGTCCTCCTCGTGATCGCGCTGCGCCGGCCGGCAGCCACGAGCCTCGACCAGCCCTGTCGCGATCATCTCGCCGATCTCGCCGCGATCCTGCTCGCGACCACGATCTTCTGGGCCTACACGGAGTTCTGCCAGTTCCTCATCATCTGGGAAGAGAACCTGCATAGCGAGATCCCCTGGTACCTGCGCCGCATGGCCGGAGGCTGGGACGCCGTGATGTACGCCATTGCCGCCGCCGGCTTCTTCATTCCCTTCTTCGTTCTGCTGTGGCGGCCGAGCAAGCGCAGCCGCGCCGTCGTCGCCGGCATCTGCGCGCTGATCCTCGTCGCCCGCCTGATGAATGTGTGGTGGTGGATCCTGCCGGAATCCCCCGACCACGGCTTCGGCTGGGTCGACCTCGCCTGCGTCTTCGCCTTGGGCGGCCTTTCGATGTTGGCGTTCCTCCGGCGCCTGCAATACGGCCGCTTGCTGCCGGGGCCGCTGCGGCGAGTGGTGGAGGAGGGGCGTCATGGCTGACCACGACGAACGGGTCCTGGACAATCCCGCGACCGCTTACGAGCGCGAGGATCTGCGGCTGGCGGTGATCGGCCTGGTCGGCGTGGTGATCTTTGCCTTGGTCCTGCTGGTGCCGCTGGTGTTGCGGGGCGCATATCCGAGCGCCGTCGAGGACGTCGACCGCCGGCAAGCGGTCGTGCCGCCGGCGCCCGAGCTGCAGACCGACCCGCCGCAGGATCTACGGAAGTTTCGCGCCGAGGAAGAGACGCGGCTCAACAGCTACGGCTGGGTCGATCGTGGCAAAGGCATCGTCCACATTCCGATCCGGCAAGCGATGAAAGAGGTTGCCGCCCATGGCGTCGACGGCTTCCCGAAGGCAGCGCCATGAGCCGCGCGGTCATGGCATTCGCGCTCCTCGCGCTCTCTGCGCTCTCGCCGACGCCGGCGGGGGCGCAAGCGGCCTTCTCGGCGCAGCAGCTCGCCGATCTCTCCTTCCGTCAGCACCCGGGCGCGAAGCTGCCGCTCGACGCGGCGCTCGTCGACGAGGAGGGGCGCCCGGTGCGGCTCGGCGACTTCTTCTCGGGCAAGCCGGTGATCGTGGTTCTGGACTATCTCCACTGCAAGACGCTGTGCGGCTTCGTGCTCGGCAATCTGGCGCAGGCGCTCGCGCATGTGCCGCTCGATGCGGGCAAGGACTTCGACGTCGTCGCCGTCAGCATCGACCCGCGCGAAACCCCGCAGAACGCCCGCGCCGCCCGGGCGCAATATCTCGCGCGCTATGATCGCGCCGGCACCGGCGGCGGCTGGCATTTTCTCGCCGGCACGGCGGACGAGGTGCGCCGGGTCGCCGACACGGTCGGCTTCCCTTATCGCTATGACAAGGAAGCCGATCAGTTTGCCCATCCGGCGGGCTTTGCCATCGTCGCGCCGGACGGGACGATCGCGCGCTACATCCTCGGCGTCGACTATGTCCCGCTCGACCTGCGCCTCGCGCTCACCGAAGCCGGGCGCGGCACGATATCGTCGCCCGTCACCGATCTCCTGCTGCTCTGCTATTGCTACGACCCGCAGACCGGGCGCTACGGCGCTGCCATCGGCAATGCCATGCGCGCCGCCGGCGGCCTCACGGTGCTGGGCATCGCCGCCATGATCGTCCGGCTGAGCCGGCCGCGGCGGGTGTGAGGCGGCCATGGAGTGGGTGCCCTTCTGGCCGAAGGATGCCGCCGTCAGCGGGCACGTGGTGGATACGCTCTATATCGGCGAGCTGGCGCTGACCTTCCTGATCCTGGGCAGCGTCTATGGCCTGATGGTGGTGTTCTGCATACGCTATTGGCGCGGCCGCAGGGCCGACCGCGGCGATCAGATCAAGAAGACCTGGATCTGGGAGATCGGCTGGACCAGCGCGACGCTGGCGGCCTTCCTCGCGCTCTTCGTCTGGGGCGCCAACGCGTTTGTCTTCCTCTACAAGCCGCCACCCGGCGATCTCGAGATCTACGTCGTCGCCAAGCAGTGGATGTGGAAGACTCAGCACACTGGCGGCCAGCGTGAGATCGACGAGCTGCACGTACCGCTCGGCAAGGACGTGCGGC
>DASVOY010000132.1:0-4589 GCA_036383115.1 Allostellaceae bacterium | reverse complement strand
AATTTCTCACCGACACCAGGCGGCTGCCCGAATGGTTCGGCGACGGCGCGATCGAGCCGCGCGTCGGCGGCGCGGTGACCATTATGGGCGGCCATGTTCGCGGCGTCGTCACGCAATGGAAGCCGCCGCGGCGCCTTGCCTATACCTTCAACGTCTTCGATCCTGGAGGGGACGAATCGCGTTATCCCGAATCCTACCTGACCATCGAACTCGAGCCGCGCGGCAAGAATGTACTGTTGACGCTCACGCATCTGCCCGTGCTCGAGCGGTTCGAGAAGCAGAACGCGATGGGCTGGCACACCTACCTCGACCTGCTGAGCGCGGCGGTGCGCGGCGAGCCGCCCCAGACGCGCGAAGCTCATATGAAGCGCAACGCCGCGCGCTACGGCGTCGATCTCGCCAACCTCCAACGATGACATAAAGTGACCGGCGATGCCGCGACAGAACGTAGGTATCGGCTAAAACAGCATCCCGGCCGCCACCCACCAGCCCGGCCGCTCGGCGCGGAGCCGCGCCGCAGCCGCCGCTGCCGCTTCGGGCCCGGCGAAGAGCGCGAAGCAGGTGGCGCCGCTGCCGCTCATGCGGGCGAGGAGCGCGCCCTCCGCCGCGGCCAATCGATCAAGCACCTCGCCGATTGCCGGCACGAGACCGACCGCTGCGTCGGTCAGGTCGTTGCGCCGCATCGCGAGCAGTGCCGCGAGGCCGGCGGCGTCCGTCGGCATGGCGAAGCGCGCCGGCGCCGAGTACGCGCCCTGCCGTGCCTTAAACACGGCCTGCGTCGGCAGCGCGACGCCTGGGTTCACCAAGAGCGCCGTCATGGACGGCAGGGCCGGCGCGGGCTCGACCCGCTCGCCGACACCGCCCATCCAGGCCGCGCGCGCGGCAAGGCAGACAGGCACGTCGGCACCGAGCGTCGCGGCGATCGCCGCCAGATCCGCCGCAGCGGGCTCGACGCGCCATAGCGCAGCGAGCGCCTTGAGGGTCGCCGCGGCATCGCTCGAGCCGCCGCCAATGCCAGAGGCGACCGGCAGGTTCTTGACCAGGGTGAGTGCCGCGGCGGGATCGCGGCGGGCGTGCGCCGCGAGGCGCTCGGCAGCGCGCCAGACGAGATTGTCGCTGGGCGCATCGGCGAGCGCTGCCGCGTAGGGCCCGGCGACGCTAAGCGACAGGGACAGCGCCGGCACGGCGACGATCTCGTCCGCCGGCTCGGCGAAGGCGACGAGACTGTCGAGCAGATGGTAGCCGTCGGCGCGCCGGCCGACGACGTGGAGATAAAGGTTGAGCTTCGCCGGAGCGAGCCAGCGCCGCGTCATCAACCGCCGCGTGTCGAGGCGGCGGCCGGCAGCTTGACGGGGCCGCGGTCGAGCTTCGTCTCGATCGTCTTGATGTCCTCGGCCTCGGGCTTGAACTGCAGCGCCCGGCGCCACTGGAACCGTGCTTCGGCGGCCCTGCCGGACTGCCAATAGGCGTCGCCCAGATGGTCGTTGATGGTGGGATCCTCGGGCAGCAGCTCAATGGCGTGCTCAAGGATGTGCGTGGCGTTGCCGAAATCGCCCAGCCGGTAATAGGCCCAGCCGAGGCTGTCGACGATATAGCCGTCATTGGGCCGCAGCTCGACCGCGCGCTGGATCATCTTGAGCGCGGCATCGAGGTTCTGCCCCTTGTCGATCCAGGAATATCCGAGATAGTTGAGCACCAGCGGCTGTTCGGGCTGCAGCGCCAACGCGCGCCGGAGATCGGCCTCGGCGCGCGGCCATTGCCCCGCGCGCTCGAGCGCCACGGCGCGGCTGTAGAAGAGGCGCCAATCGCGCGGCTCGACCTGGTCGACCCGGGCAATCGCCTGATCGTAGGCCGCGACGGCGTCGGCGAAACGGCTCCGCCCGCGCAGGATGTCGCCGAGCTGAACCAGCGGCTCGGGCTCGTGCGGCCGCTCGGCGGCCATGCGCTTGAGCTCCACCGCGGCCTCGTCGGTGCGGCCGAGCGCGTCGAGTGTCGATGCCGAGCGCAGCGCCGCGCTCCAGGCGAGCGACGACTTCGGATCGATGGCGCGATAGAGCGCCAGCGCCTCGGCGTGATGCTGCTGATCCTCCTGGATCTCGGCGATCAGCATCTGCCCCAGCGGAAAATCGGGACGCAGGTCGAGCGCAAGCCGAGCGTAGATCAGCGATGCATCGAGCGTTTCGCGCTGGTCGAGGATGCTGGCGAGATCGAAGAGCGCCTCCGCCATGCCTTGTTGCGGCGAGGCGATGGTGCGCGGCGGCACTTCGCCGCGCGCGACGCGCTGCAGCGCCGGCGTTACCACGGACCCGCCCTGGTCGCCGCTGGCAAGCCGGTCATAGAGCCGGCGCGCCTCCTCGGCGCGCTGGTGGCGCTCGTAGAAATTGCCGGCGATCTCGACAGTGCGCCAGCTGAGCTGTGTCTGCTCGGTGAGGAGCTTCTTGTAGGCCTGCTCGGCCTCGTCGAGGCGGTCGGCGTAATCTGCGAGCATCGCCGCGTGCAGGTCGCGCAAGGTCTGCGCCCCGCGCAAATCGTTCATCCCGTCGAGCGCCTGCAGCGCCGGCGCCGGGTGCTGCTGCCCCATCTCGCACCAGGCGATGAGGAGCGGTACCGAAAGCCGCTGCGCGCCGTCGCTCGGAAGCGATCGCGCGCGCCGCGCCGCCGCCACGAAATCGCCCGCCTTCACCTCCTCGATCAGAAGGACGATCGCGGGAAGGGCGGCGTTGTGGTCGAGATCGACGATGCGCCGCGCCAGCGGAACGGCTTCGGCGATGTGGCCTTCGCTGACCCGCAGAACGAAGGTGCGGCGCGCTAGATCGAGATTTCCGGGGTCCTCGGCGAGCGCGCGGCTCATGTAGGCCGCGGCATGCCCGTAATCGCGCTGCTGCTGCGCATGGCGCGCGGCGAGATAGCTGCCGAGCGCGCTCGTGGGCTCGGCAGCGGGCGGATCGGCCGCCGCTGCGGCGGGCTTTCCGGCGTCGGCGCAACCGGCAAGCATCACGCTCAGGAACGCCGCCGCGGCGGCGCGCATCGCCGCCGACCATCTTTCAACCCGCTGCTCTTCGCTCATTGCCTGTCCGCCGCCTTTGCGGCCACGCCTACACGTCTCACATATTGGGATAGTTTGGACCGCCGCCGCCCTCTGGGACCACCCAATTGATGTTTTGCAGGGGATCCTTGATGTCGCAGGTCTTGCAGTGCACGCAATTCTGGGCGTTGATCTGGAGGCGCGGATTGGAGCCGTCGTCGTTGCGCACGATCTCGTAGACGCCCGCCGGGCAATAGCGCTGTTCCGGCGCATCGTAGCGCGGCAGATTGACCGCCACCGGGATGGCGGGGTCGCGCAGCACAAGATGGACCGGCTGGTCCTCCTCGTGATTGGTGTTCGAGACGAACACCGAGGAGAGCCGGTCGAAGCTGATCTTGCCGTCCGGCTTCGGATACTCGATGCGCCGCGCTTGATCGGCCGGCTTCAGCGTCTCATGATCCGCCTTGCCGTGCCGCAGGGTCCACGGCATCAGGAATCCCAGGCCGATATTGTTCAGCCACATGTTAACGCCGCCATGCAGCGTACCCAGCCACATGCCCCAGCGGCTCAAGCCCGGCTTGACGTTGCGCACGCGGTAGAGATCGTCATAGACCCAGGAGCGGCGATAGGCCTCGACATAAGCGGTCAATTCGTCGCCGCCGACAGCACCGCCCTTGAGCCCCGCGAACGCGGCCTCCGCCGCGAGCATCCCGGTCTTCATCGCGTTGTGCGAGCCCTTGATGCGCGGCACGTTGAGAAACCCCGCGGCGCAGCCGATCAGCGCACCGCCGGGAAAGACCAGTTTCGGCACCGATTGCAGCCCGCCCTCGCTGATCGCGCGTGCGCCATAAGCAAGGCGCTTGCCGCGGTCGAGATAGGGGCGGATCGCGGGGTGATGCTTGAAGCGCTGGAACTCCTCGAAGGGTGAGAGATGCGGGTTCTCGTAATTGAGATGCACCACGAATCCCACCGCCACCTGATTGTCCTCGAGGTGGTACATGAAGGAGCCGCCGCCGGTGCGGTTGTCGAGCGGCCAGCCTTGCGTGTGCACGACCAGGCCCGGGCGATGCTTCCCCGGATCGACCTGCCACAGCTCTTTCAGGCCGATGCCGTATTTTTGCGGCTCGACGCCCTGGCGCAGCTTGAAGCGCTCCATGAGCAGCTTGGTGAGCGAACCGCGCGCGCCCTCGGCGAAGAGCGTGTATTTGCCGACGAGCTCGACGCCGGGCGTGTAGCCGTCCTTGTGATGGCCGTCGCGCGCCACGCCCATGTCGCCGGTGGCGATGCCGCTGACGCTGCCGTCGTTGTTGTAAAGGATCTCGGCCGCGGCGAAGCCCGGATAGATCTCGACGCCGACGGCCTCCGCCTGCTGCGCCAGCCAGCGGCAGACATTGCCGAGGCTGACGATGTAGTTGCCGTGATTGCTCATCAGCGGCGGCAGCAGGATGTTCGGGATGCGGAAGTGCTTCGCCTCGCTGAGCACGAGGAACTGGTCCTCGCTCACCGGCGTATTGAGCGGCGCACCCTTCTCCTTCCAGTCCGGGATCAGCTCGTTGAGAGCGAT
>DASVOY010000131.1:0-3361 GCA_036383115.1 Allostellaceae bacterium | reverse complement strand
CGCCGCCGGCGACGGCGCCGGCTTGCTTGCGCGCCTCGTCGAGGGCAGCCTGCATCGCGTCGAAGGCGCGCCGGTCGATGAGCGGGCCAACCAGCGTGCCGGAAGCGAGCGGATCGCCGATCGCGACCTGGCCATAGGCCTGCCGCAGACGCGGCACGAGCTGCTCGTAGATCGATTCGTGCGCGAAGAGCCGACGCAAGGTCGTGCAACGCTGGCCGGCGGTGCCGACCGCGGCGAAGAGGATGGCGCGCGTGGCGAGATCGAGGTCGGCGGAAGGTGCCACGATCATGCCGTTGTTGCCGCCAAGCTCGAGAATGGCCCGGCCGAAGCGCGCGGCGATGCGCGGCGCGACGGCGCGACCCATTCGGGTCGAGCCGGTGGCGCTCACCAGCGGCACCCGCGGGTCGTCGGCGAGCGCCTGGCCCAGCTCGGCGCCGCCGATGACCACCGACGAGAGTCCTTTGGGCACACCGTCGAGGCGCGAAGCGGCGCGCTCGAGCAGCGCCTGGCAGGCGAGCGCGGTGAGCGGCGTCTTTTCCGAGGGCTTCCACACGACGGCGTCACCGCATACCAGGGCGGGGGCGGCGTTCCAGGACCATACCGCGACGGGAAAGTTAAAGGCGCTGATGACGCCGACGACGCCGAGCGGATGCCACGTCTCCATCATCTTGTGGCCGGGCCGCTCGGTCGCGATGGTGAGGCCGTAGAGCTGGCGCGAGAGACCGACGCTGAAGTCGCAGATGTCGATCATCTCCTGGACCTCGCCGAGCCCCTCCTGGAGGATCTTGCCGGTCTCGATCGAGACCAGGCGCCCCCGCTCCGCCTTGCCGGCGCGGAGCTCCTCGCCGAACAGGCGCACCAGCTCGCCGCGCCGCGGCGCAGGCACCGTGCGCCAGGCGTGGAACGCCGATTGCGCCGCGGCGACGATGCCGTCGAGCTCGTCCGGCGATTGCGTTGGCACGCGTGCGATCTCGACGCCGGTGATCGGCGAGCGCACCACGAGCGCGCCTGCAGAGAACGCGTCCTCGGGCACGCCGAGACGTCGCAAGAGCTTGGCGGTGGCAGCGGCGTTCGGCGTCGGTTCGCTGGCAGTCATGGCACGCTCCCTCACGTCTCGGTCACGACCGGGAAGCACGATGTTAGCCCATCGCTGCCGCCGCTGCTGGTGGCGGCGCGAGTCTGCCTGTGACCTGGGTCACAGTCTCTCCTCCGTGTGCGGGAATACTCTGGCGAGACACCGCCGTAGAGGGCAATCGCTTCTACGCGCAGCGTCTCATCTCTCACCAGATTGAAGAGGAGGACTGAACCATGCCGGATCCACAGGTGAGGCATCACAAGATCCAGCGCTATGGCTGGATCCCCGACCTTCCGGATGCGCGCGACCACCTCTATGCCGCGCCGCCGGCGATCCTCGGCGCGCTTCCGCCCAAGGTGGATCTGCGCCCGGGCTGCCCCAATGTTTACGACCAGGGCCAGCTCGGCAGCTGCACCGGCAACTCGATCGCCGGCGCCGTCCAGTTCGACCGGATGAAGCAGAACCTGGCCGATGCCGCGAATCTCGTCCCATCCCGCCTCTTCATCTACTACAACGAGCGCGTGATCGAGGGCACCGTCGCGCAAGACAGCGGCGCCCAGATCCGCGACGGGATCAAATCGGTAGCGCAGCTCGGCGTCTGCTTCGAGAGCGGCACGGGCGCGTGGCCCTACAACACCAACAATTTTTCCGAGCAGCCGCCGCCTCCCTGCTACCACGCGGCGCTCCAGGACAAGATCACTCAATACAGCCGGCTGGTCCCCATCTTGTCGCAGCTCAAGGGCTGTGTCGCCAGCGGCTACCCCTTCGTCTTCGGCTTCACCGTATATGAAAGCTTCGAGAGCCAGCAGGTAGCCAGCACCGGCGTCGTGCCCATGCCCGCCGCCGGCGAGAACGTGCTGGGCGGCCACGCGGTGATGGCCGTGGGCTATGACGACAGCCAGCAGCGTTTCATCGTGCGGAACTCGTGGGGGGACGGCTGGGGGCTCAAGGGCTATTTCCTGATGCCTTATGCCTATGTGACCGACCGCAACCTCGCCGACGACTTCTGGACCATCCGCCTGGTGGCGGCGCCGGCCGCAGTCGTGTACGCAGTCGCGTAGTGCAAGCGCCGGAGCTACGGGCGGGGCGCGGTGCCCTGCCCGCGGCTGCCGACGCGGACATGAACCTTGAAGCTGCGCCCGGTATCGCCGGCGCCTTCCCAGCGCCGGCGATACCGGAGCTCGATGTCGCATTGGCCGGGATGGACGGCGCCGAAGGTCCAGCTGTGCTCGCCGCCGCGCCCCGGTGGGCCGGAAGGTGCGGCGAACGCATCGCCGACCAGGGCGCAGGCGGGCTTCCCGTCCGCGATCACATGCCAGCGGAATCCCGTGCTGGGATTCTCGGGCAGGCGAACCTCGACCGTCTCACCGACCGCCAAGTCGATCATCTGGTCGTTGAGGCTCTCGCCGACCAACATCCCTCGCCCCCTGCCGCCGCGTCACCGCCTTAAGCGGCGAATTCCTCCTTCACTCTGACCTCGCAATGCGCCGTGGTGAAGTCGTTGGCGAAGAAGGGCTGCAGCGCCGGCAGCACCTTCTTGCGGAAGAAGTCGCTGGATTCATACCGCTCCATCGCCTCCGTCGACTCCCATAGGCTCACGGAGTAGCCGGCGTCGCGATCGTTGATATCGCGGACGAGCCAGCGGCCTTGCAGGCCGCGGATGTTCTCGTGCCCCGGCCGCAACACGGCCTTGTAGGCCTCCTCGTATTGCTCCCACTGGCCCGGGCGAACCTTGCCCCACACGATCCGCATATACATGACGCTCCTCCCATCGGTTGTGGGGCCCCATGCCGAAACATTTAGGGCGGCGGCGGCGCCAAAACAGCCCCTGGGAGCTTCGTGCGCCCGCGCCGCCATGCTATGACGCCGCGCCATGCTCACCCTTACCGACCTCACTTATCGCATCGGCGGCAGGACGCTGATCGAGGACGCCTCGGCGCAGATCAACGCCGGCTGGAAGGTCGGGCTCATCGGCCGCAACGGCACCGGCAAGTCGACCTTGCTCGACCTCGTCCGCGGCGAACTCCAGCCTGACGCCGGCTCGATCCTCATGCAGAAAGGCGCACGCATCGGCTTCCTCGCGCAGGAGGCGCCGGGCGGCGATGAGACGCCGCTCGAAGCGGTGCTGGCAGCCGATGAGGAGCGCGCGCGCCTCCTCGCGGAGGAAGCGGCGGCGGATGGCGCGCACGCCGCCGAGATCCATGAGCGCCTCCGGGCTATCGACGCGCATGGCGCGCCGGCGCGCGCCGCGGGCATCCTCGCCGGGCTGGGCTTCGACCACGACGC
>DASVOY010000130.1:0-1854 GCA_036383115.1 Allostellaceae bacterium | reverse complement strand
TGATCGAGGCGGCGGCGAGAGGGGCGCGGCCGGCTACTCGGATCAGCGGGGTCGCGATCGCGGAGAGATGCGAGACCAAGGCGGAGACCGGGACCGCCACGACGAGCTGCGCATGCAGCAGAACCGCCAAGACGATCGCCGCTAGTAGGGCGGCATCATCGACGGTATTGCGGCGCCCAGAGGCGTTGCACCCCTTGGCCCCGCTCCGGCGGGGCTCTTCTTTTCGCCGCCTCCCGTTTTGACGTTATTGCCACCAGGGCTCTCCGATCGGAGCACGGCCACTGCCGCCGCGATCGGTAAAATGCTCGGCGAAAGTCCTGCCGGAAGCATCGCACACTGATAAATTGAAGCGGGTGCTCTTCAGCGAGCGTACCCACGACGGCCGGGAGCGCCGAGGTCGGGGGCTCCTCATGGCAGCGTGAACAGCCGGAGGAAGGCATGAGCGAGACGGCCCGCCGCGGACCACTGACCATCACCATCGACGATGCCACGATCGACCGCGCCGCCCATGTCCTGCGCGATGACGCGGAGGCCAAGCAGCTTCTGGCCTGGTTGTGGAAGAAGAACGAGGCCGACGCCGTGCAGCGCGGCATGTTCCGGCACTTCGTCGCGCGCTGCGTGGCGGCGCTCGAGGCAAGCCAGGCGAAGGGATAGCGGCGCGGCGTCCCGCCGGCGCCGCGCACGCCATGATCGCGGCGGCGGGAGCCGGTCAACCCGAATCTACGGAACCAACCGGGCTCTTCGCGCTTTTAGAGCCATATGGAGAGTGATCCCAAGGCGTGGAAGATCGCGCGGCGGCTCGTCGCCACGCATGGCGCGGCGGCGATGACACTGGCGACGGACCGCGCGCGCCAGCGCCTGGCGGCGGGGAGGATTCCGTCGCTGCTGCGGTGGACGAGGGTGTCCATCGTCGTCGCGGCGATGCTCGACGGGCGGGCCGTGCCGGAGCGGCGCCGGCGGGGCCGTAGTACGCTCGCCCGCGTCGTCGACAAGGTGACGCGGGAGCTGCGCGAGGCTGGCAACTAAGCCGCGTTCGGCGCCCCTGCGCGCGGCCGTCACCGGATGATGCAGGGGAACGCTCATCTGATGCTGTGATTGGTCCACTCCGCGCTCTCGCGTGATGCGGATCTAACCGCCGAATAGAGCGCTTCGACACCGATCTGTAGGTTTCACGTGGAACATTCCGGCGGCGCGCGCCGCGCCCGAGGCGCGGGTTTCCGCCGCCCGGCGGCCGGGCCTGCCGCGGCCAGCCCGCCATTCCCGAGCACTTGGCGAACGGCCCGCTTGTATCGAGCTGTAGCTCCTGCCCACCCGGCCGAGAGGGACGCCGCCGGACGCCATGAGAGTGCCGCTCCCGCGCGGTGTTAGTCCGGCACGGATGAAGATCGCGTCGGCAAGGAACGCCGGGCGGCGCCGGAGCGAAGGAGAGCAGGACGATGAGCGGACGGCGGATCGGCAGTATGGCGGCGGCCCTGGCCCTGGCCTTGCTCGCGGCGACGGCCCATGCCCAGAACGCCAATCCGCCGCCCGACGCGAGCGCCGAGAAGCCGAGCCCCGTGGCGGCGCTCGACGATGCGACGCTGGCACGAGGCGGGCGGGCCACGAAGCTGATCGGCAGCCATGTGTATGTGCAGGATTCCGATGCCGGCAAGATCGCCGACATCCTGATCGACCGGGAGCGAGCGGCGGTCACGGCGGCCATCCTCTCGGTCGGCGGCTTTCTCGGCATCGGCGAGAAGCTGGTCGCGGTCCCGATCACCGACATCAAGATCGACAGCGAGGCGCGCTTCACCCTCGACATGTCGAGGGACGACCTCAAGAACGCGCCGACCTTCGACTTTGCCCGGATGAAGT
>DASVOY010000129.1:0-1938 GCA_036383115.1 Allostellaceae bacterium | reverse complement strand
CTCGCCGATCTCATCGGCGTCACCTACCAGCAGGCGCACAAATACGAGCGCGGCATTAATCGGGTCTCCGCTGGCAGGCTGTTCGAGATCGCGCGCGTCCTCAGCGTTCCCGTCAGCTACTTCTTCGAAGGCCTCGACAATCAGGCCGGCCGGCCCGTCAGTCCGCGCGAGCGCATGTGCCTGGAACTGGCGCGAAACTTCGCCCAGATTCCGAACGAGCGACATCAGGAGGCGCTGAGCCAGTTGGCGCGGGCGCTGGCGACGCAGCACTGACACGGGTCAGCGCCTAGCGCATCGCGCGATGTGGGCGGCGCCTGTTATGCTCGCGTCGATGCCGGCCGGTCGCCGCCGCGGGGACGAGCGCTGAATGCGCCAACGGACCGCCTCGCTCAAACGGGCGGCGGGCGCCGCCGCATCAGGCCCATGATCAGGGAGATCACGAAAATGACAAGGAAGATGAAGAACAGCACCTTGGCAATGCCTGCGGCCGTCGAGGCAATGCCGCCGAAACCAAGGATCCCCGCGATGATCGCGATGATCAGGAAGACGACTGCCCAATAGAGCATCGGTGCCCTCCATTGTCGGTCCCGCCGCCCGCGGCGTAGGGTACAGAGGGGAACACGGGTTTTCGCTCAGCGGTTCCGTTGCCGCCAAACGACGAAACATGGGAGCGCCTCGGGCCGCGAGGGGGCACGACTCGGGCGCACAGGGCTGGTGCCGATATCCCGACGCGGACGGGCCCCGCTGCCGCACCTCCTCAATCGCGGCTTTCCCATGGAAACCAGACGTGATATCAAGCAGGTACATTGATGCTCCCGCCGCCGGACGCTGGCCACTGCGCTTCCACCCCGCCGCCCTTCCATCATCCGTATGCGCCAAACATTTTTCCGTGGGGAAAAGCCGCGCCGCGCGTGTTTACTTGTATAGTCTGTTCGAGGCTCGAGTGATCGGCCTTGTCCCCAGCGCCTTGTCATGGCGCCAATCCGAGAGCGACTTTGCATGACCACGCCTGACGTTACCGTGGCCGCCCGCCTCATCGCCAAGCTTCTCGCCCATCGCCCGACGCCCCAGGAAGAGGTTCCGACGCTGATTCGCAGCGTGCACGGGGCACTGTCGCGGCTGGGCCAGGCCGAGGTCGAGCCGCCGCCGCTGGCCCGGCACCGGCGTCGCGACGACGCAATCGCACCGCGCCGCAAGCGCCAGAAACCGGCAGCGCCGGCGGAGGCGGCCGTGCCGACCGCGCCGCCGCTGGCGCCGAAGCTGGTGCGGCGCGCCGACGTGGTGGCCGCGCCGACAGCGCCCGCGCCGGCGTTCGCACCGGCCCACGGAACCGTGCGCGGCATCGTGAAATGGTTCGATCCCCGCACCGGCAAGGGGGCCCTGCGCCTGCCGGGCTTCGCCGGCGACATCGCGCTCGACGCGCGGATCCTCGCCGAGTCTGGCATCGCCCGGCTGTTCAAGGGCCAGGAGGTCGAGGCCACTCTCGGCGGCAATGGCACGCCGCAGCTTCAGCGCCTGTCGCTGCCGGGAACGGCGAGCGCAACACCGCTCGGCGGCGGCGTGGTGCACAGCCGACGTGCCAAGCCGGTCCTCGTCGAGCTCAAGCGCGAGGCGTTGCGCCGTGCGGCAGCGCGCGCCGAGGCCGAGCACTTGCTGGGGCCGGGCCGCTCGCGCTGAGTAAGCCGGTCCGCCACTAAAGGCGGCCGGGAAATTCCCGCCACGCCACGCTGATGCTAATGAGGACGGCGCCAGCGGTCAGACGTGCCGGCGGGTGCGGTGCGCTGCGGCGTTTTGTCCTTCTTCCTGGCCGCGTGCGAAAAAGCCTGTCTAAGTCTGGTCCTCTCCGGCGCGGGCGCGGGCCCCCGCGTCACCGAGCGGTCACGCTTCCCCGCTAGGCTGCCTACAATCATTTGGACACTCCGTCGCGGAGGATATGAT
>DASVOY010000128.1:0-4121 GCA_036383115.1 Allostellaceae bacterium | reverse complement strand
TGTCCCTCTTTCAGTCGCTGCTCCGGAGCGAGGACTGGTGGGAGGACCCGGAGGAGGCAGAAGCGCTCCGCCGCCCCCTCCTGCGGCTCGCCGCGACCTATCTCACGAGCTCGACCGGCGGCAGCGGGCCCGCCGACCCTGTCGCGCGCTTCCATCTCGGCAACGGCGCACGGCTCGAGCGCATCAACTGGCTTGGCAATGTGGCGCCGCGCGGCATCAAGGAGTCCTTTGGCATCATGGTGAACTATCTCTACGACCCCGAAGCGATCGAGGCGAACCACGAGACCTTCGCGCGCGACGGCACGGTCGTGCGCTCTCCGGCGATCAGCGATCTCCTCGCGCCAGACGCTCCGGCGACCGGCGCCGTCCGATCCCTGTCGCGCAAGTCCCTTGGCCGCGCCCGCTAGCATCGCCGGGCGGCAAGGCGGCATATCGAGAGAAGCTCGCGCGACCTGCACGTCTCAGCAGACGCTCTGATAGCGCTCGATGCAGGTTCGCAACACCTCTTCCGGCGGGCGCTTCCACCAATTCTCCTGCGAGAAGATCTCGACCTCGCAATGCCCCGCGTAGCCGGCGTCCTCGACCCAGCCGCGGATGCGCCTCAGCTCGATGATTCCGTCGCCCATCATGCCGCGATCGAGCAGCAGATCCCTGGTCGGCACCAGCCAGTCGCAGATGTGGAAGGCGAGAATGCGCCCCTTGCTGCCGGCGCGCGCGATCTCGCGCCCGAGATCGGGGTCCCACCAGACGTGGTAGACGTCGACCGCGACGCCCACGCCCGGCCCGAGCGCATCGCAGAGATCGTTCGCTTGCGCCAGCGTATTGATGCAGGCGCGGTCGGCGGCATACATGGGATGGAGCGGCTCGATCGCGAGCGGCATGTTGGCCGCGCGCGCATGAGGCAGAAGCTCGGCGATGCCGTCGCGTATGATCGCCCTCGCCCCGGCTAGGTCGCGCGAATTGGGCGCGAGGCCGCCCACCACCAGCACGAGGCATTGCGCGCCGATGGCCGCCGCCTCGTCGATCGCTCGACGGTTGTCGTCGCGCGCTTTCGCCAACCCGCTGCGGTCGAAGCTGGTGAACATGCCGCCGCGGCAGAGGCCGGTGACGGCGAGGCCGTTGGCGCGGATCGCCTTGGCCGCGGCAGCCACACCCATCGCCGCGAGCTGATCGCGCCAGGGCGAGATGCCAGCAATGCCGGCGCGCGCGATGCCGTCGATCGCCTGCGCCAAGTTCCATTGCTGGCGCGTGGTCGCCGTGTTGATCGAGAGAAAACGCGCGTCGCGCGACAGATCACGCATCGATGCCGTGGGTGCGCAGCACCGCCGCCATGCGGCTCGCCGCCAGCTCGGGATCGGCGAGGAGGCCGGCCGCATCGGCAAGGCGGAACAGCTCGGCGAGATGCAATAGCGAGCGGGCGCTCTCCTGACCGCCGACCATGATGAAATGGCGCTGGTGGCCGTTGAGATAGGCCATGAACACCACGCCGGTCTTGTAGAAGCGCGTCGGCGCCTTGAAGATGTGGCGCGACAGCGGCACGGTCGGGGCAAGGATGTCGTGGAACTCGTTGTCGCTGCCGCGCGCCAGCGCGGCGAGCGCTGCCGATGCCGCCGGTGCGATGGCGTCGAAGATGCCGAGCAAGGCGTCCGAATGGCCTTGCGCGTCGCCGGCGATGAGCTCGGCGTAATTGAAATCATCGCCGGTGTACATGCGCACGCCCGGAGGCAGGCGCCGGCGCATGGCGATCTCGCGGCCCTTGTCGAGGAGAGAGATCTTGACGCCATCGATCCGGGCGGCGTTGCGGATCAGCACGTCGAGCGCCACGTCGGTGGCGCGGTCGAGATCCCGGTGGCTCCAATAGCCCGCGAGCGCCGGGTCGAACATGTCGCCGAGCCAATGGATGATGACCTTGTCCTTCACCTGGGCGAGGACGCGGTCATAGACCTTGCCATAATCCTCCGGCCCGCGCGCCGCTGCGGCGAGAGCGCGGCTCGCCATCAGGATGATGCGCCCGCCCGCGCGCTCGATGGCGCCGATCTGCTCCTCATAGGCGCCGATCACCGCGTCTATGCCATGCGTGCCGGGCGCCAGGTGGTCGGTGCCGGCGCCGCAGAACAGCGCGGCGCCGGGGATGTCCCTCGCCGCCTCGATCGAGCGGCGGATCAGCTCGAGCGAATTCGGCCAATCGAGCCCCATGCCGCGCTGCGCCGTGTCCATCGCCTCGGCGACACCGAGGCCGAGGCCCCAGAGATGACGGCGGTAGGCAATCGTTGCGTCCCAGTCGAGCCTGGCGTCGAGCCACGGATCGGCATCGGCGAGGGGATCGGCGACGACATGCGCGGCAGCGAGCGCAATGCGGTTGAAGGGCCCCTGAGCGCGTTGCGGCAGCGGTCGCGCCGCCCGCATCTTGTAAGGCGCAAGCCCATTCTTCCTGGTCGGCAGCGTGATCGTGGGCATGTCACGCCTCCAGCTTGGGTACATCGAGCCAGCGCCGCTCGGCCCAGCTCTTGTAGCCAAGCTCCGCGAGCTGCACGCCCTTGGCGCCCGCCAGCAGGTCCCATCGGAAGGGCGCATCCTCGCAGACATGCCGGATGAAGAGCTCCCACTGCGCCTTGAAGCCGTTGGGATAGGGCTCCGCGTCCGGCACCTCCTGCCATTGGCCGAAGAAGTCGTCGGTCCGCCGCTCATCCGGGTTCCACACCGGCTTCGGCGTTGCCGCGCCCGGCTGGATCCAGCACCGCGTCAGCCCCGCCAGCGCCGAGCCCTGGGTGCCGTCGGCCTGGAAGGTGACGAGGTCGTCGCGCCGGACCCGCGTCTGCCAGGAGCTGTTGATCTGCGCGATCGTGCCGCCTTCGAGCTCGAAGGTCGCGAAGGCCGCATCCTCGGCATCGGCGGCATAGGGCTGGCCGCGCTCATCCCAGCGCTTCTCGAAGAAGGTGGCGCCGCGGCAGCTCACCGCGCGCACCTCGCCGAAGAGGTTGTCGAGCACGTAGCGCCAGTGGCAGAGCATGTCGAGGATGATGCCGCCGCCCTCGGCCTTGCGGTAATTCCAGGAGGGACGTTGCGCCGGCAGCCCGTCGCCCGGGAACACCCAATAGCCGAAATCGCCCTTCACCGAGAGCATGCGGCCGAAGAACCCGGCTTCCCTGAGCCGCCGCATCTTGACCAGGCCGGGCAGGAACAGCTTGTCCTGCACCACCCCATGCTTGATGCCTGCCGCCTTGGCCTTGCGATAGAGCGCGAGCGCGTCGGCCAGCAAAGTCGCGGTCGGCTTCTCGGTATAGATGTGCTTCCCGGCGGCGATCGCTTTCTCGATGTTGGCCTTGCGCCGATCCGTCGTGACCGCATCGAAATAGATCGTGTCGCCCTTGCTGGCGAGCGCCGCATCGAGATCGGTGGCGATGCGCTCGACCCCATGCGCCGTGGCGAGATGTTGCAGCTTCTCGCGGTTGCGGCCGACCAGCACCGGGTCCGGCATGACCCGCGTGCCGTCCTTGAGGACGACGCCGCCCTCGTTGCGGATCGCCAGCACGGAGCGGACGAGGTGCTGGTTGGTGCCCATCCGCCCGCTGACGCCGTTCATGATGATGCCGAGGCGTTTTTCCGCCATGTCGTTCCCCTCGCTTTTCTTGTGCCTGCCGCGGCCGAGTATGGCGTGCAGGCCCGACCCTTGTCGATGCGACCATGCCCGGGCTGCGCATTGCAACATCCCATAGAAACGCGCCCAAAAAGCGGCAGCAGAGCTGCGCGTTGACACCCGATCGCTCTTGCCGAACACTAAGGCGCAACAAAACGGCCGTTAGCGCCGGCGCGCATGGGAGGAAAGAAATGACGACCTCGAGACGATCGCTGCTCAAGTATTCGGCGGCGCTGGCGACGCTGCCGGTGATCGGCCGGGCCGCCTTCGCCCAGGCTCAGCCGATCCGCATCGGCGTGCTCTACGACCTGTCGGGCCCTTTCGCCGCCGCGGGCTCGGTCGCCTCCTCGATCGGCGCGCAGATCGCCATCGACCTGACCAACGAGAAGGGCGGCGTGCTCGGCAAGTACAAGGTCGAGCCGGTGAACGCGGATTCGCAGAGCAAGCCGGACGTCGCCATCAACGAGGCCGAGCGGCTGATCAA
>DASVOY010000127.1:0-6360 GCA_036383115.1 Allostellaceae bacterium | reverse complement strand
CCGATTCGACCAGCCGGATGGGAAAGCGCGCCGCGGTCGCGACGTCGGTGATGCCGCCGCCCGACAGCATGAGGTAGAGCGGGCCCTGCAGGCCGCGGGCGCGCAGCGCCTGCTCCAGCCGCCCGAGATAGGCCGCGATGCGCGGCTGGACATAGGCGTTGGCGCAGGCCGTGGAGAAGCGCTCATAGTCCCTCATTTCCGGGGACACGTCGGAAGAGAGTGTCACCGCGACGTCCGGCAAAGCCCGCGCGATCAGCTCGGCCGTCCGCCGCTCGTGCTCCGGATTGGTGAAGCTGTGCAGGAAGCCGACGGCGGCCGCCTGCACCTGCTCCGCCGCGAGCGCGTCGATGACACGCGCGACATCGCTTTCGTCGAGCGGCACGAGGACCTTGCCCCTGGCGTCGACACGCTCGCGCACGGGGAAGCGTAGGCGCCGCGGCACCAGGGGCGGCGGCAGGTCGATGTTGACGTCGTATTGCTCGAAGCGGTTCTCGTGGCGGATCTCGATCGTATCGCGAAAGCCCTCGGTGGTGACGAGCGCCGTGCTGGCTCCCTTGCGCTCGATGAGCGCATTGGTGGCGAGCGTGGTGCCGTGAATGACGAGGGAGACTTGCGCTGGCGCGACGCCGGCCTCGATAAGCACCGCCCTGATCGCCTCGAGCACGCCGCGCTCGGGTGCCGCCGATGTCGTCAGGATCTTCGCCGTCCAGCGCCGGTCGCCCTGCTCGAGCGCGACGTCCGTGAAGGTGCCGCCGATATCGACTCCAAGCCGCGCGGTTCTATCGTTTTCTCTCACGAGGGGGCCTTGACTCTTCGCCGGTAAGGCGGCACGGCTCGCAGTGGTACGGGGCGGCGCGGGATGCTGTCAACCGCGCGGGAACGGCGCATGTTTACCGCGTGTTAGCCCGGTGCTCTAGAATCGGTCCGTTCGGATCGCGTGGTGCGATTGTGTTGCGAAGGCCCGGAGGCCAGGGAAGATGAAAAAGGCGCTGATCATCATAGCGGCGATCGTGGTGGTGCTGATCGTTGCGCTGATCCTTGCTCCCTTCTTCATCCCGGTCGACACCTACAAGTCGAAGCTCATTGCCGTCGTGAAGGACTCCACCGGGCGCGACCTGCGCATCGACGGGCCGGTGTCGCTGTCGCTGTTCCCGACGCTGGCGCTCGAGGCGAATGACGTGTCCTTGTCCAATCCGCCGGGCGCCAGCAGCAAGGACATGGCGAAGCTCGCCAAGCTGCAGGTGCAGCTCAAGGTGCTGCCTCTGCTGCGCAAGGACGTGGAGGTGAGGCGCCTCGTGCTGGTCGATCCCGTGATCGCGCTCGAGGTCGACAAGCAGGGCCGGCCCAACTGGCAGTTCGGCGAGGCGCAGAAGCCGCAACAGCCGGCGCCCCAGGCCAAGCCGGGCGCCGCGCCCTCCGGCGGCGGCAGCCTCTCGGAGCTTCGGCTCGACGACGTGCGGCTGGTCAATGGCCGGGTCAGCTACGTCGATCAGCGCACCGGCGACAAGCAGGAGCTCACCGACATTGGCATGGCCGTGTCGCTGCCGAGCCTCGACGGCCCCTTTGCCGCCGACGGTGCGGCGGTGTGGCGGAACGAGAAGATGACGCTCGCGCTCTCCCTCGCGAACCCGCGCGCCTTCATGGAGGGGAAGAACAGCGCCGCCGCGCTCAAGCTCGCGGCCAGGCCGATCAGCTTCGACTTCAAGGGCGAGGGGGCGGGATTGACGCCAGCCAAGCTCGACGGCACGGTGGACCTCCAGGTGCCGTCGGTGCGCGGCCTCGCGAGCTGGGCGGGCACGCCGCTGAAGCTGCCGGGAAGCGGCTATGGGCCGCTCGCGATTTCGGGCAAGGTGAGCATGGCCGGACCCAAGGTCGCCTTCACCAACGCCAATCTGTCACTCGACAACATGAAGGCGAAAGGCGAGATTGCGCTCGACAGCGGCGGTGCAAGGCCGTCGCTCAAGGGCCGTCTCGACGTCGACAAGCTCGACGCCAACCCCTACCTGCCGCCGGAGACGCAGAGCAAGCCCGCGGCGGGCGGCGGCGTGGCCGGCGCTCCCGGTGCTCCCGGCGGGGGCGCGGCGAAATCCTCCGACTGGAGCGACGACCCGCTCGATCTGAGTCCGCTCAAATCGGCCGATGTCGATTTCGCGCTGAGCGCCGGCGGCCTGCAGTACCGCAAGATCCAGGTCGGCAAGAGCGCGCTCGCGCTCAAGCTGAACGACGGCCGCTTCGAGGCGGACCTGACCGAGCTCGCGCTCTATAAGGGCGCCGGCAAGGGCAAGGTGGTGCTCGACGGCAGCGGCGCGGTGCCCGGCGTCGAGGCGGACTTCAACCTGAGCGGCGTGCAGATCCAGCCGCTGCTGCACGATGCGGCTGATCTCGACCGGCTCTCCGGCACCGGCGGCTTCACCACGGCGCTGAGCGGGCGCGGCAAGAGTCAGCGCGCCATCATCAGCGCGCTCAGCGGCAAGGGCGATCTGAGCCTGGCCAATGGCGTCATCAAGGGGCTGAACCTCGTGGCGATGGTGAAGAACGTCGCGGCCTCCTTCGAGGGCGCCCAGCGCGGCGCCGACCAGACCGATTTCAGCGCGCTCTCCGGCACCTACACGGTCACCAACGGCATCCTGCGCAACAACGACCTGCAGCTCAAATCGGCGGAGGTGCCGATGACCGGCGCCGGCACGGTCGACCTGCCGCATCGCACGGTCGACTACAGGATCACGCCGAAGATTGCCGGCGCCATCGCCGTGCCGGTGGTGATCAAGGGACCCTGGGACCATCTCAGCTACCAGCCCGATCTCGCCGGCATCGTCGGCGACCCCTCGAAACTGCTGCAGAAAGGCGAGAAGGGGCTCGGCGATGCCCTCAAGTCTCAGCCGAAGGTAGACGACGTCCTCAAGGGGATTCTCGGCGGCCAGAAGAAGTAATGCATCGGGCGCGCCCGCGGCGCCCCAGCAATGCGTGACGCGCAGGCAATAGTCCATAGATATGGGGGCCGCGACGCTACTCCCGGCATGGAAAATTTACAGTTTGCCTAAACTGCCGGTTAACCTCGCCGCTCTATACTAAGGGGCATGGCGAACATCGACGCCAGCACCTCGATCCGACACCGGGCCCTCGGCGGCACCTTCTCGCTATGGCAGCGCCTCAAGCTGCCGCGCGGTTTCGCGCGCTCGGGCGAAGGCATCATGTTCTTCGCCTTCTGCGTGGTGTCGGCGCTGCTCTCCGCCGTTCTCGGCTATGTCTCGTACCAGTCGACGATCAACAACTTCATGCGCGACAAGGTGCATGAGAACCAGACCGCGTTCGAGCTCGTCGAGGCCTTCGTCGCCACCTATTCACGCATGACGGCCGACGCCGGCGCGGGGCAATTGCCGCTCCCGCAGACCTTCCGCGCTCATGCGATCAATGCCTTCAACCAGTTCCGCAGCGCCGACGAGGCCATGAGCATGGCGCTCGTCGGCGTGCCCGGCCGCGAGCTCAGCACCACGGCGCCCGACGAGGATTCGGCGGCGACGCTGCGCGAGCTGGCGGCGGTAACGAAGCCGAGCATGCGCGAATATTTCATCGACAGCCCCGCCGGCCTGGTGCTGCGGACCATCTACCCGTCGATCGCGAGTCAGCAGAGCTGCGTCGATTGCCATAACGCCCTTCAGCCCGGGCGGCCCGCGTGGCGGCTGCGGGACGTGATGGGCGGGCTCGTCCTCGACCTGCCGATGGGGGCCGTGTTCCAGGAATCCCGCCGCCATGCGATCACCATGGCAACGGCGGTGTTCCTCGCCAGCTGCTTCGTCGCGTTCCAGCTCATGGTGCTGAACTTCCGCCGCAAGCGGGTCGAGATCGAGCAACGCTCCTCCGAGCGCCTCGCGGAGGCGGTGGAAAGCCTGCGCGACGGCATCAGCCTCTACGATTCGGAAGGGCGCCTGATCCTCACCAACCCGGCGCAGCGGCGACACCGCGATTCCGGCGACGCCCGGATCACGCAGAGCCCGGACGGGCGCTGGCTGCAAATCCGCGAGGCGCGCACCGCCTCGGGCAATCTGGTGCGCGTCGAGAGCGACGTCACCGATCTGATGCAGCACGAGGCGGCGCTCCGGCGCGCCAAGGACGAGGCGGAAACCGCCAACCGCGCCAAGTCCGAATTCCTCGCCATGATGAGCCACGAGCTGCGGACCCCTTTGAACGCCATCATCGGCTTCTCCGATGTCATGCGCGAGGGCACGTTCGGCCCGATGCCGGTGCGCTATCAGGAATACCTCAAGGACATCAATGACAGCGGCAACCACCTCCTGCAGATCATCACCGACATCCTCGACATGTCGAAGCTCGAGGCGGGCATGGCCGAGCTCAACGAAACGCCGTGCGATGTGCACGCGATCATCAAGCGCTGCGGCCGGCTGATCGCTGAGCGCGCGGAGCGCGGCGGGCTGACCATCGATGCGACGCTTCCGGCGGACCTGCCCGCGCTCTGGGCGGACGAGGTCAAGCTGCGCCAGGTCATCCTCAATCTGCTATCGAATGCGGTGAAGTTCACGCCGCCCGGCGGCCATGTGGCGATCACCGCCGAGGATCTCGGCCCCGACGACAGCGCGGGCGGGTTGGCGATCGAGGTCGTCGACAACGGCATCGGCATGCCGCCGGAAAGCATTCCGGTCGCGCTTTCGCCCTTCCGCCAGCTCGACAATCAGCTCGACCGCAAATACGAAGGCACGGGATTGGGCCTGCCGCTCGCCAAGGGGCTGGTCGAGCTGCATGGCGGCGTGCTCGAGCTCAAGAGCCAGACCGGCCTCGGCACGACGGCGCGCATCCGCCTCCCCGCCGCGCGCCGGCGCTTGCAGGAACACCTCTATCCGGTGCCGGCGCTGGCCGGCAGCCGCTGACCCGGCGGCGTCAAAAAGCTACAGCCTGCCGGCCGCCAGCGGCCCGCCGGTCCCCGACGCGGCCCGGCGGCAACCCACGCCGGCCTAGCCGATCGGCGCGGAATGTTTCACGTGAAACGTAGAGATGAATGCCGAAGCGCTCCATTCGGGACAGAGATCTGCACCACGCGGAGCGCGACTCTGGACTAATCACGGCACCAGAAGGGACGCCGCACGCTTCATCCCCGAGCGCGCCGGGCGCTTGACGGCGGCGCCGCGAAGCTAGCGGCGCGCCTTCGCCGTGCGGTACCAGGCGAGGATCTGCTCGCCGGTCCAGAAGCCCACGCCCGGGTGCCGGCTCGCGTATTCGAGAAAGGCCTCGAGATACTTGATCCGGTGTGGCACGCCGCTGATGTAGGGGTGGATGGCGATCGACAGGAACTTGGCGCGCCGGGCGCCCTCCTGGTAGAGGCGGTCGAACTGGTCGGTGGCGCGCCGCAGCAGCTCGTCGGCGCGATGGTGCTGCACGATCATGATCGGGATGTCGTTGAGCTCCACCGTGTAGGGCAGGGTCACGAGCGGCCCGTGCGCGGTGTGGATCTCGGTCGGTTCGTCGTCATAGACCCAGTCGCCGATATACTGCACGCCCGCCTCGGCGAGGAGCTCCGGCGTCTCGTAGGTCTGGGTCAGGCCCGGACCGAGCCACCCGACCGGGCGCTTGCCGGCGAATTTCTCGAGCAGGTCGAGCGACTGGCGGATGGTGGCACGCTGATCCTCGAGCTTGTGGATGGGACCCTGCACATAGCTGTGGCCCATGAACTCCCAGCCGCGCTCGCGCGCCGCCGACGCGACGCGCGGATAGCTCTCGACCACCTTGGCATTGATCGACAGCGTGGCGTTGATGCCGAAGCGGTCGAGCGCCTCGAAGAAGCGCCACACGCCGACGCGCATGCCGTATTCGTGCCAGCTCCAATTGGGCACGTCGGGGATAAGCGGCACGCCGGTCGGCGCGGGCAGCACCTGGCGCGCCATCGGCCGTTCGATCTCCCATTCCTCCAGGTTGACGATCGGCCAGACGACGAGGCGCAACCCGTCGGGCAGCTGCAAGGGTGGGCGGTCGACGATGGCGGAATAGGCGGCGCGGTCGCGTGGCTTCATGGGGCGGGCTCGGAAAGAGGCAGGGCCGGGCGGAGAGCATATCCCCCTGCGCTGGGGCTGCAAGTGTTGGAGCCGATCTGGACGACCAAGACGGTGACGGCAACGCGGATCCGCGGGCGCATGAGAGCATCCTCGATTGGGCGAAGGCCAGGGGCCATCGCCAGGGCGAGAACCCGGCGCGCTGGAAGGGGCACCTTGATAATCTGCTGCCGAAGCAATCGAAGCTGGCCAGGGTGCGCCACCACCCGGCCTTGCCCTATGCCGCGTTGCCGGCCTTCGTGGCGTCGCTGCGCGAGCGCGAGGCGATGGCGGCGCGGGCGCTCGAGTTCCTGATCTTGAC
>DASVOY010000126.1:0-4579 GCA_036383115.1 Allostellaceae bacterium | reverse complement strand
GCTATCGCCGCGTCATGCACCGGATCACCTTGGCGGGCGACCGCCCGCGCTGAGCCTCAGTTCCGGTAGGACGGATCCTCGCGGTCGAGCTGGCGCAGCATCGCTTCCCATTCCATCTCGCCATAAGTGCGGCGCACGCCGGGCGAGAAGAGATGCGCGGTCCGCTCGGCCGTGTCCCCGCCCGGCAGGGTCAGCTCGGTATTGGCGGCCATGGCGTCGACCTGCGCCTTGCAGGCCATCTCGAGCCAGTAGAGGATATTGAACGCCTCGGCGACCGAGCGGCCGCAGGTGAGGATGCCGTGGTTGCGCAGCATCATCACGTCGTTCTTGCCGAGATCGCGCACCAGCCGCTGGCGCTCGTCGAGGTCGACCGCCGGCCCCTCGTAGTCGTGATAGCTGACGCGGCCGTGGAAGCGCATCGCCGTCTGCGTCAGCGGCAGCAGCCCGCATTTCATCGCCGACACTGCCATGCCGGCGCGGCTATGCGTGTGGATCACGCAGACGACGTCGTGTCGCGCGCCATGCACGGCACTGTGGATGACATAGCCGGCGTGGTTGATGCCGTAATGCGTGTCGGGCTTGAGCACGACATTGCCGTCGAGGTCGATCTTGTAGAGGCTCGACGCGGTGATCTCGGTGTAGAGGAAGCCGTAGGGGTTGATGAGGATATGCCCGTCCTCGCCCGGCACCCGCGCGGTGATGTGGTTGTAGATGAGGTCGGTCATTCCATAGCGCGCCACCAAGCGATAGCACGCGGCGAGATCGACGCGGGTCTGCCACTCCTCGTCGCTGACCCGGTCGCGCACCGGCTTGAATTCGACGATCGAGACCTTGCTCATGGATTCCTCCGCAAACATCCGGCCATCATGCCATGGACCGGCCTTTCCCGCCAAATGGCTAACGGACGAGCCCGGCTTTCCGCGGCAGGAACAGCGACAGCTCCGGGATGCAGATGATCAGCATCAAGCCGAGGAGCAGCGCCAGCACGTAGGGCCAGTATGCCTTGGCATGCTGGCTCACGGGGATCTGGGCGAAACGCAGCGCCATGAGCAAGCCGACGCCCAAGGGCGGCAGGAACAGGCCGATGCCGACCGCCGCCGTCTGCACGATGTCGAAATGCACGGGGTTGATGCCGAGCTTCGTGGCGATCGGGAAAACCACCGGGATGAGGACGACCGCGGCCGGCAACCCCTCCAGCACCATGCCGAACAGCATGGTCATGAGCGCGACGCCGGTGAGGAAGAGCCAGTGCGAGCCGGAGAGCGGCTTCAGGATCTCGGCGAGGAACGCCGGCGCGCCGCTCACCCCCATGAGGTATTGGAACACGGTCGCCACGGCGAGCAGGAAGACCACCGCCGCGCTCAAGAGCGCGCTGTCATAGGCGATGGTGATCATCTCGCGCCAGGAGACGTTGCGGTAATAGAAGCGCGCGGCGCAGACGGAGTAGAAGGCGACGACCGCGCCCGCCTCGGTGGCGGTGAAGGCGCCCATGTAGAAGCCGCCGAGAATCACGACCGGCACCACCATCGGGACCAGCGCCTCGCGCGCGGCGCTCAGCAGGAAGCGCCAGCTCGGTCGCGTGTCCTTGGGCCAGCCGAGGAGCCGCGCCTGGACGAAGACCAGCGCGCAGAGGCAGAGGCCGATCACCGCCGCCGGGATGAATCCCGCCAGAAACAGCGCCACCACGGAGGTGTTGGTGACGTCGCCGATGACGATCATGAAGATGGCGGGCGGCACCAGCATGCCCATGGCTGTGCCCGACGCGATCAGCGAGGCGCCGTCCTCCGGCCGGTATCCCGCGCGGCGCAGCGGCGGCATGAGCGTCGAGCCCAACGCCGAGACCTCGGCCATTTTCGAGCCGCAGATGTCGGAGAAGAAATAGGAGACGACGATCACCGACATGCCGAGCCCGCCGCGGAGCCAGCCGACCAGCGCGCGCGCCAGGTCGACCAGCGCGTGCGACATCCCGCAGCGCTCCATCAGGGTGCCGGCGAAGACGAAGGAGGGAATGGCCAGCAGCACCCAGTTCTGCGAGCCCGCGACCAGGCTCGAGGGCAGCATCTGCAGCGGGAAGCCGCCAAGGACGAGGCCGACGACGCCGGCGATGCCCAAGGCGAACACGATCGGCATCGACAGCAGCACCAGAGCGATGAAGACCACGGCGGTGACGGCGAGCAGCATGGCTCAGGCCGCCGCTTCCGGTCGGACGACATCGCGCGGGTGCAGCAGGCCCAGCGCGACGCCGAGCCCATCGAGCGCGATGAGGCCGCCGCCGACCACCGTCGAGAAATAAAGGAGCGCCAGATTGATCTCGAGACCCGGCGACACCAGCGTCGAATTGAGCACGCTCAGCTTCCAGCCATAGACCGCGGCGAGCAGGCCGAAGCCGGCGATGAGCAGGTGATTGATGCGCTCGACGATGCGCTGGGCGCGCAGCGGCAGGCGGTGCGTCAGCACGGCGAGCGCGAAATGCGTGCGCTCGAGGATCGCCACCGCGGCGCCGATGAGGGTCAGCCAGCACAGCGCGAACTCGCCGACCTCCTCGACCCAGAAGAAACTCACCGTCGGCCAATCGAAGTAATCGGTGATCGCGACGACGACATAGCGCAGCAGCACGCCCGCGAGCATGTCGAGGATCGCGACGAGCAGGATCGCCGCCAGCACGAACCGCGGCAGCGCCGCGAGCGCCCGCCGCCATCCCGTGACCGCCATCGCGGGCGTGCTCAAGCTTCGGTCTTGACGATCTCGTCCCAGAGCTCGGGGAACTGCTTCTGGTAGCCGGGCCAGATCTTCTCCTGCGCCACCTTGCGGAAAGCCGCGACATTGGCGTCGTTGACCACCATGCCCTTGGGCTCGAGCAGCTCCTTCGCCTTCTTGAGGTTGTCGACGCTTTCGGTGTCGTGGCGGATGCGCTCCTGCGCCTCGCGCGAGAGGTCGAGCAGCATCTTCCGCTGCCCGTCGGTGAGCCCGTTCCAGACCGCGAGGTTGATGACGTTCACCGTCGGCCCGTAATTGTGATAGGTCATCGAGCAGTATTTCGACACCTCATAGGCCTTGAGCGCGAGGATGTTGACGATCGGCAGGTCGGCGCCGTCGATGACGCCGTTCTGCGCCGCCGGGATCACCTCGCCCCAGGGCATCGGCACGGCGTTGGCGCCGAGCCCGTTGACCGTGTCGGCGAAGACCTTGGCGAGCTGGACGCGCAGCTTCATGCCGTGCAGGTCCTTGGGCTCGACGATCGGCCGCTTGGTGTTCCAGAAATGGCGGAAGCCGTAATCGAAGAAACACAGGACCTTGACGCCGTATTTCTGCTGGAACTGCTGATCGAGCGAATCGCCGATCTTGCCGTTGAAGAGCCGGTAGGCCTGGTCGTAGCTCCGCACCAGATAGGGCACCAGGAACACGCCCATCTCCGGGAAGATGGTGGCGGCGGCGCCCGCGGGGTTGCCGACGGCGATGTTGCCGGACTTCACCGCGTTCATGATCTCGAGTTCCTTGGTCAGCAGCGTGCTGCCATAGAACTCCATCTCCAGCTCGCCCTTGGAGCGCTTGCCGACCTCCTTGGCCATCCAGGCGAAGGCCACCGCCGCCGATTCCGGCTCGGGGTTGATATGGGCGAAGACGAGCTTCTTGGGTGCGGCGCCCTGGGCAAAGGCGGGGGCGCGGCCTGCGGCGAGAATGCCGGCAAGTCCAGCGCCGGCGATGAAGCGGCGGCGGCTGGCCCGAGACAATACGGGCGTGCGGTTGGTCTTCGTCACGATATCCTCCCTGTTTTCTTGCGCTCGGGCGCCTTATTGACGGGGACTATATCAGATCGCCCACGACCGTGGCATCATCGGCGGAAATAGTCGAAAGGGAGGTCGCCCATGGATGTCCGGACCACGCCGCTGTTTACCGTCACCCTCAAAGTCCCCAAGATCCAGAACCTCGGCAAGACGCCGCTCGGCGAGCGCCGGGTGGCCGTGGTCGCCGGCGGCAGCTTCGAGGGGCCGAAGCTCAACGGGACGGTGGAGGAGGGCGGCTCCGACTGGATCCTGGCGCGGCCCGACGGCGCCTTGCAGCTCGATGTGCGCCTCACCCTCAAGACCCAAGACGGGCAGCTCATCGGCATGACCTATCGCGGCTTCCGCCACGGGCCGGCGGCGGTGATCGACCGCCTCAACCGCGGCGAGTCGGTCGACCCCTCGGAGTACTACTTCCGCATCGCCCCCTTCTTCGAGACCTCGTCCGAGAAATACGGCTGGCTCAACCGCATCGTCGCGGTCGGGCTCGGCCACCGCTTGCCGGAGGGCCCGGTCTACCGCGTTTTCGAGGTGCTTTGACGCGCCGCGCCCCGGAGGAGCGAAACGCGATGCGCAACGCGCTCGACCTGGCATGGCCCGGCGACGGGCTGACGCGCGTGCCTTATCCGGTCTATGCCCGCGAGGACGTCTATGCGGAGGAGCGGGCGCGCATCTTCATGGGCGCGACCTGGAATTTCCTCTGCCTCGAGGCGGAGCTGCCCCAGCCCGGCGACTACCGCGCCACCTTCGTCGGCGACGTGCCGGTGATCGTCGCCCGCGACATGGATGGCGGCCTC
>DASVOY010000125.1:0-3510 GCA_036383115.1 Allostellaceae bacterium | reverse complement strand
GGCAGCGCCACGGTGCTCGTCGTCGACGACCAGGCCGATGTTCGCGAGGTCGCCGTCGCGCATCTCGAAGCCCTCGGCTACCAGGTCGCCCAGGCGGCGAGCGGCCGGACGGCGCTGGATCTCATCGGCGACGGCAGCGGCATCGACCTGCTCATCGCCGACTACGCGATGCCTGGAATGTCCGGCGTCGAACTCGCTCGCGCCGTGCGTGCCAAGCGCCCGGACCTGCCCGTCGTGATCGTTACCGGCTACGTGGATGTCTCGGCATTTGCGACCGAGATCGAGGGCGCCGATTTGCTCAAGAAGCCGTACCGCGTCAGCGAGCTCGCGGCCACCGTCGAGCTTGCGCTGCGCCGCGATGATCGCGGCGAGACACAGGCTAAGGTCGTCGCATTGCGCGGCGGGCACGACTAGGCGGGCGCACGCCACGAGGGTGGAAGCTTAGGCGCGCTGCTCCGGGGCGGAGTAGATGGTGGGCGGCGGCACGCCGCCCTTCTCCGGCAGCTTCGGCTGCGGCAGCGGGTGGAACACCGGCTCGCGCTTCTCCCAGGACCGCTCGAAGGGGAGCTGCATGACGATGCCGGCGCCGTGCTGCGTCGCGTTCTGCTCGATCGCCTTCTGCAGCGCCGCGGCGGTCTTGTCGTCCCAGGGCAGCACGTAATAGCGCGGCTCGCGCACATCCGGCAGCTGCAGCCAGAGATAGATGCCGCTCCCCTCGAGCAGGTAGGAGCCGATCACCTTGGCTTCGCGGTCGCCGCGCAGCACCTCGAGGCGCGTCGATTTCGGCCGCCCCAGCATGTCCGAATAGCCGAAGAACAACGCCGCCAGCAGCAGCGCGAAGAAGCTGCTGACAGCGATGCGGCGCCAGCGGTTGCCGAAGGGCATGCCGACGAAGGCGTAGATGCCGAGCACGAGGGCGAGGGAGACGAATCCCAGGATGAACGGCGTCACTTGCGCTCGCTGCGCGACCAGGCGGCGCGCAGCTCCTTGTGGATGCGGTTGAGGCTGCCCGGCACCAGACGGCCGTTCTCGTCGAGCTGGAAGCGGAAGAGCGTCGTCTCCTGGCCGACGCGCTCCATCTCAACCACCGACTGCACCAGGTTCTTCACCACGCCGTCGGGGCCGCGCACCTGGACCCGCGAGGTCACCGCCACCGGAAAATGGCCGTCGGCCGAGCGGTAGAGATGGGCATTGACGGTATACTCGCCCGGCCACAGGCCGCGGCCATAGGCGATCTCGTAGTTCATCGACACGGGATCGCCGGAATGGCCGAGATCGTCGCGCAGCAGGTTGAAGATGATGCCGGCTTTGTTCGAATAGCCCACCGGCACGTCGCCCGGCGCCTGGACCCAGAGATCGACATCGGCGTCGACCTTGTCGTCCCAGTGGATGTCGACGATGACGCTGCCGGGCGGGCTGGCGCCGCTGACCTCCTCCTGCTTCTTGCGGACATGGGCGAGCGCCACGGCGCCGATCACGAGATAGGCGAAGACGAGCAGGAACAGCATGTCGCGGAAGGAGACATTCATCCCCCGCCACATGGCTCAGGCCTCCCCGCCCCGTCGCATGGCTCAGACCTCCTGGCGCGCCAGCAGATGGGCGTTGGTGCCGAGCCAGAGATAGCCGATGCAGGCGAGCAGATTGGTGTAGAGCGCCGTGGCCGAGCCGATATAGATGGAGCTGACGACCTGCTTGAAGTCCTCGAAGCCCTGCTTGTCGGCGGAGAGATCGCTCACCGTGATGATGAGCCCGAGCACGGTGCCGACCATGCCGAGATAGACCAGCGCATTGCCCGCCCAGCGCACGCTCTGCCAGTCCTGGCGCAGGCAGCAGACGAGGCCCCAGCCGAACAGCACGGTGATCAGGTAGCACATATGCGACGTGTCGGCCTGGTAGGGCTTCAGCAACAGCCCTTCCGCCCAGGCGGCGGCGATGAGCGCGGCGCCGATCAGGTTGAGCACCACGAAGCGGGCGACGAAGGCGGTGCCCGGCGGGCCCTGGAACGCGCGCCAGACCCGGTTCTGGAGCTCGCGCACCGGGCTGGCCGGCGTAGCCTTCGCAGGCTCGGGAGTAGCGACCGTGGGGCGAAACTTGACTAGGCCGGCAAACATCGTCGGTCTCCGCAGGACTGTTCGTCCGGCTACCACGATGTCGCCGAAATAGTTAACAGCTGGCTAAGCGATGGCGAAACGCGTCAGCCCGATCAAATCAAGGTTGTAGATTGGAGCGATTCTCAGCTGCCCGCCGGGGCGCTTTCGGCGGCGTCCGCCGCGGCGAATTGCGCCTGAAGCCGCCGTTTGAGGTCGGCGATCAGCGCCCGCACCGCCTCGTCGCTCAGCCCGTTGCGCGCCATGATCAACTGCATCACGGGATCGTTCAGCAGCTCGTCGACCGAAGGCTCGCGATTGCGGACATACATGCCTGTCACCTACGCTGAAGCCCAGCATGCCACAGACCGATGACATCCGTGCTACGGAATTAGAGCGAATTTGAGCCTCTTTCGAGCGGTCGGCTCGTGCTACCGTCGCGGCAGGAGAAGTGCCGCACCTCACCCATGCCTCCTTCCCGCCAATCCCCCGGCGCGACCGAAGCCGCCGAAGCGCCGGCCGACAAGCCGCATTATCTCGGCCATCGCGAGCGGCTGCGCGAGCGCCTGCTCGCCGCCGGCGCCGAGGCGCTGCCCGATTACGAGCTGCTCGAGTTCCTGCTCTTCGCGGCACGGCCCCGCGGCGACACCAAGCCGCTGGCCAAGGCGCTCATCCAGCGCTTCGGCAGCCTCGCCGCGGTGCTCGGCGCCGACAAGGAGGCGCTCCTGGACGTGACGGGCATGGGCGAGGCCTCGGCCGCCGCGCTCCTCGCCGTGCGCGCCGCGGCGCTGCGCATCGCGCGCGCCGAGGTGCAGCGCCGGCCGGTGATCGGCTCATGGCAGGCGCTGATCGACTATTGCACCGTCGCCGCCGGCTATGCCGCGATCGAGGAGTTCCGCCTCCTCTTCCTCGACAAGAAGAACGCGCTCATCATCGACGAGAAGCAGCAGCGCGGCACGGTGGACCATACGCCGGTCTATCCGCGCGAGGTGGTGAAGCGCGCGCTCGCGCTGGGCGCCTCGGCGATCATCATGGTGCACAATCATCCTTCGGGCGACACCACGCCCTCGCGCGCGGACATCGACATGACCCGCACCGTGGCCAAGGCCCTGGAGGCGGTCGGCATCGCGCTCCACGACCACATTGTCATCGGCCGCGGCCGGCACAGCAGCTTCAAGACGCTCGGGCTGCTGTGAGGCTACCGCCGGAATAAGCGCATTCGTCGCGAAGTCTTTCGCTCCGGCACCGGGTGGAGGATCGGCTCGCACCTCGCATAGAATGCGGCGGCCCGGAGCGGCAGGAGACGATGATGGCGGCAGAGGCGTCTTACGGCGCGAGCGCGCGGGTTTTTCACTGGGTGACGGTGGCGCTGCTGCTGATCATCATCCCGCTCGGCCTCGTCATGGGAGATTTGCCGCGCGGC
>DASVOY010000124.1:0-9745 GCA_036383115.1 Allostellaceae bacterium | reverse complement strand
CAGGAGATGCGCGATGTTGTCCTTGCGCCCGGTGAAGTAGTTGTCCACCGCCAGCACGTCGTGCCCTTGCGCCAGCAGCCGCTCGCACAGATGCGAGCCCAAAAAGCCGGCGCCGCCGGTCACCAGTACGCGTTTCTTGGTCGGGTTCATGGGCCTCGTCCTTCGTTTATCGCTTTGCCCTCAATCGCTGCTCGGCGCGCGCCGGCTCGACCGAGCGACGGCCGATGCTGAAGTAGTAGAAGCCGGCTTCCGCCATGTCGGCCGGCTTGTAGATGTTGCGCAAGTCGATCACCGTCGGCGAGCGCAGCAGCTCCTTGACCCGCTTGAGGTCGAGGGCGCGGAACTCGTTCCACTCGGTGATGATGACGAGGGCGTCGGCGCCCTGCATCGCGTCATAGGCGCCGGCGCAGAAGACGACGCCGTCGAGGAGCTTCTTCGCCTCCTCCGCACCCTCGGGATCGAAAGCGCGGACCACGGCGCCGGCCTGCTGCAGCGCCGGGATGATGGTGAGGCTCGCGCTCTCGCGCATGTCGTCGGTGTTGGGCTTGAACGTGAGGCCGAGCACGGCGATGGTCTTGCCTTGGACGCTGCCGCCGCAGGCGCGCAGAATGCGCTGCGCCATGCGCTCCTTGCGCGTCTCGTTCACCTGGACGACGGTCTCGACGATGCTGATGGGCGCGCCCATCTCCTGCGCCGTGCGCACCAGCGCCAGGCAGTCCTTGGGGAAGCACGAGCCGCCATAGCCCGGTCCCGCATGCAGGAACTTGCGGCCGATGCGCCCGTCGAGCCCGATGCCCTTGGCGACGTCCTGCACATCGGCGCCGACCGCCTCGCAGAGATCGGCGATCTCGTTGATGAAGGAGATCTTGGTGGCGAGGAAGCTGTTGGCCGCATATTTGGTGAGCTCGGCCGTCTCGACCGAGGTAAAGATCATCGGCGTCTCGATCAGGTAGAGCGGACGATAGAGCTCGCGCATGACGTCCTGGGCGCGGGGGCTCTCGGCGCCGATGATGACGCGGTCGGGGCGTATGAAATCCTGGATGGCCGAGCCCTCGCGCAGGAACTCGGGGTTCGACACCACGTCGAAATCCGCGTCGGGCCGCGCCTTGCGGACGATCTCGGCGACGCGGCGCCCGGTGCCGACCGGCACGGTCGACTTGGTGACGATCACGGTGTAGCCGGTAAGCGCGCGGGCAATCTCCTCGGCGGCGCCGAACACATAGGTGAGATCGGCGTGGCCGTCGCCGCGGCGGGACGGCGTGCCGACGGCGATGAACACGGCGTCGGCGCCCGCCACCGCGGCGGCGAGATCGGTGGTGAAGCCGAGCCGCCCGGCGCGGGCGTTGCTCTCCACGATCTGGTCGAGCCCGGGCTCGTAGATCGGCACGCCGCCCTGCTGGAGCCGTGCGATCTTCGCCGCGTCCTTGTCGACGCAAGTGACGGAGACGCCGAACTCGGAAAAGCATGCGCCGGAGACGAGCCCGACATATCCGGTGCCGATCACAGCGATGCGCATGGCCACTCCTGCCCAGCAATGAACTTCACAACGGTCTCACGGACCGAAAAATTCCTCCAGGCGTTTCGTTGCGGCCAGAGGTCTTTCGCCCGGTATTCCCGTCGTGCGCGCTCCGGCGCACGCGCATGGTAAACGTCGATCGCGCCGCACGATGGCGAGGCGATGATGGCACCGGACCACCCGGTTTCCAGCGAGTTTGCGAAACCGCGGCTCACTTATTCACAATACCGTTCGCCCGTCAAGCGACGGAAAAGCTTAATAAACTCCGTCCCATCGCGATTTGTCTGCCGCTTTGCCTGGGGCGTCGCCCTCAGCCGCCGGTAGCGTCAGGGGCGTCCGCGGTCGTCCCAATGAGACCCTTGTCCCACCTTTGCGTTCGTCGTAGACACGCGCGGGCAGGCTCGAGGCCGGGGAAAAAGCCGGCCGCCACGGCCGTTCCCTAGGGCAGGCATCACCGGCGAAGCACGCATGAGCAAGGCGATCATGGTTACCGGCGGTGCCGGCTATATCGGCAGCCACGCCTGCAAGGCGCTGGCCCGGGCCGGCTACACCCCGGTCGCGTTCGACAATCTGCGCTATGGCCATCGCGAAGCGGTGCGCTGGGGCCCTTTCGTCGAGGGCGACCTCGCCGACCGCGCGCTGCTGGCCGAGACCATGCGGCGCTTCGACGTCGCGGCCGTCATGCATTTCGCCGCCTTCGCCTATGTCGGCGAGTCCATGACCAGGCCCGAGATCTATTTCGGGAACAACGTCGTTAACAGCCTCGGGTTGCTCGACACCATGCGCGAAGCCGGTGTGCGGCATATCGTCTTCTCCTCGACCTGCGCCACCTATGGCATCCCCGATACGGTGCCGATCCGCGAGACCATGCCGCAGCGCCCGGTCAATCCCTAGGGCGAAAGCAAGCTCATGATAGAGCGGGCGCTCCACTGGCACGGCGTCGCGCACGGCATCGGGCACGTGGCGCTGCGTTATTTCAACGCGGCGGGCGCCGATCCCGCCGGCGAGACCGGCGAGCATCACGAGCCTGAGACGCATCTCATCCCGCTGATCCTCGACGCGGCGCTTGGCCGGCGCGCGCAGATCGACGTCTACGGCACGGACTATCCGACGCCGGACGGGAGCGCGATCCGCGACTACATCCATGTCACCGATCTCGCCGACGCGCATGTCCTGGCGCTGGCGTATCTCGAACGCGGCGGCCCCAGCGTCGCGCTCAACCTCGCCACCGGGCAGGGCCATTCGGTGCGCGAGGTGATCGCCGCCGCCGAGCGCGTCTGCGGGCGGCGCATCCCGCAGCGCGAGACGCCGCGCCGCCCGGGCGATCCGCCCTGCCTCGTCGCCGATGCGACACTGGCACGCGAGGTGCTGGGATGGACTCCGCGCTTCTCGGACCTCGACACCATCATCGGCACCGCCTGGAGTTGGCATCGCCGCCAGCACGCGCCGCGCGGGACGGCTGGCTGAGGCCGCGCCACCGCCGACGCTTGACAGCGTATGGTTTCTGCGGCGCTATCCCGGCCGCGGAATAGCGCATGCGGCGCCACCGTTCTGCCTGCGTCGCGGGGGACGATAGTCTAGGGGTCACGGGAGTTCGTGCATTATGGAGCGGGTCGAGACCGCCGTCGCGGCGCGCCACGAACCGGGCGAGGACCGTGCGGTGGTCCGCGTGCAGGGAAAATTCTTCTTCGCCGGCGACGCCAAGTTCTTCGTCAAGGGCGTGACTTACGGCCCCTTCCCGGTCGGCTCGCACGGCACGCAGTTCCCCGAGCGCGAGATGGTGAAGCGCGACTTCCGGCTGATGGCGGAGATGGGCGCCAACACCGTGCGCGTCTTCACCGTGCCGCCGCTGTGGCTGCTCGATCTCGCCGCCGAGGCCGGGCTCAAGGTGCTGGCCGGCATCCCCTGGTCGCAGCACGTCACGTTCCTCGACAGCCGCGGCACGCAGGCCGAGATCTTCCGCACCATCGTGGAGGCGGTGAAGGGCCTGAAGCAGCACCGCGCCATCTTCGCCTACCTCATCGGCAACGAGATCCCGCCGGATATGGTGCGCTGGCACGGGCCCGAGCGCGTGCGCACGTTCCTGAAGCGCCTCGTCGCCGCGGTGAAGGAGATCCACCCCGAAGGGCTGGTCAGCTACGCCAACTTCCCCTCGACCGAATACCTCACCATCGACTTCACCGATTTCCTCTGCTTCAACGTCTACCTGCACCAGGAGGAGGCGTTTCGCCGCTATCTCTCGCGGCTCCATAACCTCGCCGTCGACCGGCCGCTGGTGCTGACCGAGTTCGGCATCGACTCCATGCGCGAGGGCGAGGCGGAGCAGGCGCACATCCTCTCCTGGCAGGTGCGCACCGCGTTCGAGATGGGCGCCGCCGGCACGTTCGTCTTCGCCTGGACCGACGAGTGGTACACCGGCGGCCACCTCATCGAGGACTGGGCCTTCGGCGTCGTCGACCGCGAGCGGTCGCGCAAGCCGGCCTTCGCCGCCGTCCAGGAACGCTACGCCGGCCCCATTCCGCCGGCGCTGCCGCGCTATCCCCGCGTCTCGGTGGTCGTCTGCGCCTACAACGCCGAGCGCACCATGGAGGCGTGCCTCGCCTCGCTGGAGAAGCTCAACTACCCTGACTACGAGGTCATCGTCGTCAACGACGGCTCGACCGACAGCACGCTGGCGATTTCCGAGCGCTTCCCCTATTGCCGCATCATCAGCCAGCAGAACAAGGGGCTGAGCGTCGCGCGCAACATTGGCGCCGAGGCCGCGAGCGGCGAGATCGTCGCCTATACCGACAGCGACTGCGTCGCCGACCCCGATTGGCTGACCTATCTCGTCGCCAAGATGGAGACCGCCGATCTCGTCGCCTGCGGCGGGCCCAATTTCCCGCCGCCGGAGGACAGCCTCGTGCCGGCCGCCGTGGCGGTGTCGCCGGGCGGGCCGACGCATGTCTTGCTCTCCGACGACGTGGCCGAGCACATCGCCGGCTGCAACATGGCCTTCCGGCGCGATGTGCTGTTGCGCATCGGCGGCTTCGACCCGACCTACCGCGCCGCCGGCGACGATGTCGACATCTGCTGGCGCTTCCAGGACGCGGGCTACACCATCGGCTTCAGCCCGGCGGCGGTGGTATGGCACTTTCGGCGCAACACGGTGAAGGCCTATATCGGCCAGCAGCGCGGCTACGGCAAGGCCGAGGCGCTCGTCTACGGCAAGCACCCCTTCCGCTTCAACCTGTTCGGTCAGGCGAAGTGGCTCGGCCGCATCTATGGCGACCTCTCGGCGGCGCTGCTGCTGTCGCGCAAGCCGCTGATCTATTCGGGTGTGTTCGGCCGCGGCCTGTTCCAGACGCTCTACGAGCCGCCCTCCTCGCTCGCCGCCTTCCTGCCGCTGACCTTCGAGTGGAACGTGGTGGCGATCGTGCTGGCGCTCGCCGGGATCGTCGCCGGCGGCTGGATGTGGCTTTTGACCGTGCCGCTCCTCACCACCTGGGTGATGTGCATCAACGGCGCGCTCAAGGCGCCGATCGACAAGCGCTTCCGCGGCCTGAAAGCGCGCGCGCTGATCGCGCTCTTGGTCTATGTCGGCCCCATCCTGCGTGGCTGGGAGCGGCTCAAATGGCGCCTGCGCGATATGCGGACGCGCGAGCATGTCCCGGAAGCCGTCCAAGAAGCGCGCCAGCCCGCGCGCCTCTCGTGGCGCGAGCGCGCCTTCTATCTCTCCTATTGGAGCGAGCACGGCGAGGAGAAGGAGCTGTTGCTGGGCGGGATCATGCGCTTCCTGACGCCGCAGAAATACTTCATCGTCGCCGACCAGGGCTGGAACGACTGGGACCTCAAGATCGCCCGCGGTTTGTGGAGCCGCGCGCTGGTGCTCGTCTGCACCGAGAACCACGGCGGCATGAAGCGGCTGCTGCAGGTGCGCTGCGCCATGCGGCTGTCGCGCTTCTCCGCCGTCGTGCTGCGCTCCTATGCGGTGGCGCTGGCGGTGGCGCTCATTCTCGACGTGCCTGCCGCGGCAACGGTCATCGGCGTCATCGGCCTGGCGCAAGGCGCCCTGATCACCTACCGCACGGTCGAATTCGGCAGGCTGATGCACGGTATCATCGAGACGGTGGCGAAGCAGGTGGAGCTGACGCCGGTGGCGGCGGGCGACGCCGCCGTGTCAGCCGACGCGCCCACCGTCGCCTGACGCGGACCGTCCCGCCATGGGCGACTTCGCCTGGAAGTTCCTGCCCTATCTGCGCCCTTATCGCGGCCGCTTCGTCTGGGCGCTGATCCAGGTCTTTCTCATCGCCGGCTTCGATCTGCTGAAACCCTGGCCGCTGCAGCTCGTCATCGACCATGTGTTGAGCGGGAAGCCGCTTGCCGCGCCGTGGCTCTCCGGACTCTCGGCCGGCGCGCTGCTGGTCGCCGCCTGTCTCGGCCTCGTCGTGGTCAATATGGGCGCGGGACTGCTGGCACTGCTGCACAACTACACGACGATCGGCATCGGCCAGCGCATGGTCAACGATCTGCGCGGCGCGCTCTACGCCCATTTGCAGCGGCTGTCGCTCGCCTTCCACAACCGGCAGAAGGTCGGCGACCTCATGTATCGCATCACCGCCGACAGCTTCGCCGTGCAGACCATGATCATGAACGGCCTGTTGCCGATCCTCTCGGCGCTGGTCCTGCTCGCGGGCATGCTGGCGGTATTGATCCCGCTCGATCCCATGCTGACCTTGCTGTCGCTCACGATCGTGCCGGCGCTCTTCGTTCTCATCGCCGTGTTCAACCGCAGGATTGCCGCCATCGCCACCGAGGTACGCGAGCGCGAGAGCATGGTCTATACGCTGGTGCAATGGGCGATGAGCTCGATCAAGGTGGTGCAGGCCTTCACCAAGGAGGACGAGGAATACGGCCGCTTCATCGGCGCGAGCCGCGCCAGCCTTCAGGCGACGCTGCGCCTCTACAGCTGGCAGACGCTCTATTCGGGCGCGGTCAACACGCTCGTCGCCATCGGCACCGCGCTCGTCGTCTATGCCGGCGCGCGCTCGGTGCTGAGCGGTCATCTCTCGCTCGGCCAGCTCGTCGTGTTCATCTCCTACTTGGCCCTGCTCTACGTGCCCATCAACCAGATCACGCAGAGCTGGGGCCTGATCGCCGGCGCGCGCATCGGCGCCGGGCGCTGCTTCGAGATCCTCGACACCGAGGCCGATCTCAAGGACGGGCCGCGCAGCTTCCCGCCGGAAGGCGCGCAGGGCACCGTCGAGTGGCAGAAGGTGAGCTTCCGCTACCGCCCGGAGATGCCGGTGCTGCGCGAGGTCAGCCTGCGCGTCCGCCACGGCATGAAGGTGGCGGTCGTGGGCGCGACCGGCGCCGGCAAGTCAACGCTGCTCAGCCTGTTGCCGCGCTTCTTCGATCCCAGCACCGGCAGCGTCCTGATCGACGGCGTCGATGTGCGCGAATACCGGCTCAAGTCGCTGCGCCAGCAGATCGCCATGGTGCTGCAGCCGCCGCTCGTCTTTCCCATCTCGGTGCGCGACAACATCGCCTATGGCCGTCCGGGGGCGAGCGATGCCGAGATCGAGCAGGCGGCGCGGCTTGCACGCATCCACGATCTGATCATGTCGCTGCCGCAGGGCTACGGCACCGTGCTCGGCGACAACGCCACGCTGTCGGAGGGCGAGAAGCAGCGCCTCACCATCGCCCGCGCCATCCTGCGCGACGCGCCGATCCTGGTGCTGGACGAGCCGACTTCGGCGCTCGATGTCGAGACCGAGGCGATGGTGATGGAGGGCATCGCCCGGCTCACCGAGGGACGCACCACCTTCATCATCGCCCACCGCCTCTCGACCGTGCGCAGTGCCGATCTCGTTCTCGTACTGCGTGACGGAGTCGTCGCCGAGCAGGGCGGTTTCGCTGAGCTCCTGCACAAGGGCGGCGTCTTCGCCGAGCTCTACAACACCCAGTTCGCCGGCACCGACGCGCCGAGCGCTGCATCGCCGGCATAGCGCCCCTGCGGCGGGACCTGCTGGCGCCTGCCGCCACGCTGGGCGAAGATGGCGCCATGGCAGAGCGCGTGGCAGCGGAGCGCGGGCAGGCGGGGACCGGCGCGGCGACGGCCTATCTGCTGCTGGTCGTCGCCATGCTCTCGTGGTCGGGAAACCTGATCGTGGCGCGGGCGCTCGCCGGCACGGTGCCGCCGCTCGGCCTGAGCCTGATGCGCTGGACCATCGCCTTTCTGGTGGTGCTGCCTTTCGCCGGCGCCGAGATCGTCGCTCAGCGCGCCGTCATCCTGCGGCGCTGGCGCATTCTGCTGCTGCTCGGTTTGCTCGGCCTCACCTTCTGCAACAGCCTCTCCTATGTCGGGCTGCAATGGACGACGGCGCTCAACGGCGCGCTGGTCAACTCGGCAGGGCCGATGATGACCCTCCTCGCCGCGTTCCTCATCAACCGCGAGCGTGCCTCGCCCTGGCAGCTCGCCGGCATCCTCATGTCGCTCGCCGGCGTGCTCGCCATCGTCCTGCGCGGCGATCCCACGGCGATCCTTTCGCTGTCGATCAATCGCGGCGATCTCGCGATGCTCGCGAGCGTGGCGATCTGGTCGGTCTATACGGTTCTGCTGCGTCACCGCCCGCCGGAGCTGTCGCCGATCGGCCTGCTGGCGGTGCTGTTTGCCATCGGCGCCGTCACGGTGCTGCCGCTCCACCTCGCGGAGTCCTGGGCCGGCAGGCCGCTGCCGACAGTGCCCGACGCGCTCCTCGGCTATCTCTTTGTCGGGATTTTTCCGGCGGTGGTCGCCTTCTTCGGCTGGAACCGCGGCGTGGTGGTGATCGGACCGAGCCGCGCCAGCCTCTTCACCCATCTCATGCCGCTCTTCTCCGCCGGCCTCGCCTATCTCTTCCTGGGCGAGCACATCGCCGGCTTCCATCTCACCGGCGGTGCCCTTATCTTTGCCGGCATTTTTCTCGCGAATCGCCGCTAAGTGCGGGATGCGTCCTTGCCGAGAGCGCCAGCGGGCCGCTCGTCGGGGCGCGCGCCGTTGCCGGGCGGCAGCAGCGAGCGCTGCGCCGCCTCGGCGATGCCGCGCAGTTCGTCGCCGCTGAGCCCACCGACCACGGCAACGCCGATGCGGCCGTCGAGCCACGCATAGAACGAGAGATCCTGGCGCTCCGTCGCATGCGTCGGCGTCAGCCGCGTCTTGTCGGCGGGACCGAGGAATACCGTGACGAGACGCCCGGCTTGGTCGCGATAGAGCAGCTGGGCGGAGGCGCCGTCGGGCGCCGGCAGCAGACGGCCGCCGACCAGGCTGAACCCCTTCTGGCTCAAATCCGGCAGACGGAACGGCGCGCCGAGCCGCTTGTCGAGCACCGTGCCGAGTTTGCTCGCGGCGTCGGCGCCGAACTCGGTCGGCTCGCTCACCGCCCCGGCATAGAAGCTGTGCACGCGCGTCGCCGTCTCGGCGAAGCTCGGCATCGGCTCGGCCGCGGTCGTCGCATGCTCGTCGTAGAATTCCGTCCCGGCCGCGCCGAGGGCGGCCGCCAGCATGAGGCTCGCCGCGACCGCCAGCGCCGGCCGCCAGAAGGCGGCGAGGCGCGAGCGCCCGAGCCGGCGCTCGAGCTGATGCAGGAGATGCTCCTGCCCGTCGGTCGGCGGCACTTCGCCGGTTTCCTCGAACAGCTGCCGCATCAGTTCGTTCTGGCGGCGGTACTCGGCGACGCGCGCTGCGGCCGCGGGGTGATGGCGCAGATGGCGCTCGACGGCGAAGCGGCGCGCTTCGTCGAGATGGCCATCGACATAGAGATGCAGCTGGTGTTCGTCGACCGGATGGCTCATGGCATCACTTCACCCGCCGCAAGTGGCGCACGCGCCCAGCCGGAACTTCCGCCAGGGACGCGTCGGAGAACATCATGGAGCGGCGCAACGCGTCGCGGCCGCGCGCGACGCGCGACATGATCGTACCGATCGGCACGCCGACGACGCGCGCCGCCTCCTCATAGCTCATCCCCTCCATGCCGACGAGCAGCAATACCTGGCGCTGCTCCTCGGGAATGCGGTCAAGCGCCCGCTCGAGATCGCGCAGCTCGAGCCGCGCATCCTGGACCGGCTCCGCCGCGATGCTGCGCCCGGCGTAGCCAAAGGTCACGTCCTCGACCGCGACATACGCCCTGCGGCTGCGCAGGTTGTTGACGTGGATGTTATGCAGGATGGTGAAGAGCCACGCGCGCAAATCGGTGCCCGGGCGCCACAAAT
>DASVOY010000123.1:0-3080 GCA_036383115.1 Allostellaceae bacterium | reverse complement strand
GGGCCGCCGCCTGCAACACCCGGTGCCGCCTCCACTTCCAGTTGTGCGCTCCGAAATTCGTGGGGATTTTGACCGGCAGCGGAAATCCCGGGCCGGTCGGCATCGGGCAGCAATCGAACCCGGTGCTCGGCCTTTGCCAAGGAAGGATTTCGCCTTGCCCTCCAGGCTGATGAGCGTAACGTTTGCGTCATAGATTCGTGTCATAGAGTTGTCATTTTCCAGCCGAGGGCAATCCGACGGGCAGCCTCGTTCTCCTCGACCTCATGGGCGGCGTGGCGCTGCTGCTCTGGGGCATGCACATGGTGCAGAGCGGCGTCCTCCGCGCCTATGGCGCGGATTTGCGTCGGATGCTCAATGCCGGCCTGCGTAGCCGGCGGAATGCCTTTCTCGCCGGTCTCGGCGTCACCGCCGTGCTGCAGAGCAGCACCGCGACCGCCTTGATGGCCACCTCTTTCGCGGCGAACGGCATGGTCGAGTTGACGCCGGCGCTGGCGATCATGCTCGGCGCCAATGTCGGCACCACGCTCATCGTTCAGGTGCTTTCGTTCGACGTCAGCTGGCTGTCGCCGCTTCTGCTCGTCGCCGGCGTCACCGCTTTCAAGCGCGGCGGCCGGACGCGGACCAGGGATCTCGGCCGGGTGATGGTGGGCCTCGGGCTGATGATCCTCGCGCTCCATCTCCTGATGGTCACCATCGAGCCGGCCGAGGCCGCGCCGGGCATGCGCGCGCTGTTCGCCGCCATCACCGGCGAGCCGGTGATCGATCTCCTTGTCGGCGCCGCACTCGCCTGGGCGACGCATTCGAGCGTCGCCATCGTGCTGCTGGTCATGTCGCTGGCAACGGCCAAAGCGGTCACGCCGGTGGCGGCGCTGGCTCTCGTCCTCGGCGCCAATCTCGGCAGCGCCATAAACCCGCTGATCGAAGGTGCGGGCGCCGCCAATCCCGCCAACCGCCGGCTCCCGCTCGGCAATCTCGTCAACCGAATGGCCGGTTGCGTGCTTGCCTTGCCGTTCCTCCATCCGATCGCCAATGCGCTGGCCCTGATCGAGCCGGACCCGGCGCGCCAGGCGGCCGATTTCCACACCTTGTTCAACCTGGCGCTCGCGGCGCTGTTCATCCTGCCGCTGGAGCCGTTCGCACGGCTCTTGCGCCGGTTGCTGCCCGCCCAGGCCAAGAGCGCCGACCCGGCGACGCCTGCCTATCTCGATCCCGCGGCCATGCAGACGCCCTCCGTCGCGCTCACCTGCGCCGCGCGCGAGACGATGCACATGGGCGACATCGTCGAGACGATGCTGCGCCAGAGCATGACGGCGCTGCTGACCGACGATCGCAAGCTCGTCGGCGACGTCGAGCGCATGGACGACGCCGTCGACAGGCTGCACGAGGCGATCAAACTCTACGTCACCGAGGTCACGCGCGAGAGCCTGGACGCCAAGGACGGCCGGCGCGCCATGGAGATCATCGCGTTCGCCATCAACCTCGAGCATATCGGCGACATCGTCGACAAGAACCTGATGGAGCTCGCCGCCAAGAAGATCAAGAACAAGCTCAAGTTCTCGAAGGAGGGCGCGGCCGAGCTCGAGGCCTTTCACCGGCGCGTCGTCGACAATCTCACGCTGGCGCTGGGCGTCTTCCTCTCCGGCGACCCGAAGATCGCGCGCCGGCTGCTGCAAGAGAAGGTGTCGGTGCGGGAGGCCGAGCGGCTCGCCGCCGAGAACCACTTCGCCCGCCTGCGCGAGGGCCGGGTCGAGAGCATCGAGACGAGCTCGCTCCACCTCGACATCCTGCGCGATCTGAAGCGCATCCACTCGCATATCTGCTCGGCGGCCTATCCCGTGCTCGAAGCCGCGGGCGAGCTGCAGCCGTCGCGCCTCAAGGCGACCCGGCCGCGCCGGCCCGCGCGTGAGGTGCCCGACGAGGCGCCGCCGTCGCCGGCGAGCTGACGCGTATCCCCCTGATCGGATCACGCCTGGAGAGGATCCCGGGACAGATGGACATCCGCCGGGGCGGAAGCCCTTGCCCAGGGCTGCCGTGGTCCATCCGGCAGAGCTCGACCAGCTCCTGAGCGTTCACGCGAACATCGCAACCGTTGGATCAACATGAATACTTGAAGTGATTGGCTGCGCAAGTGATCGGGTCTACCCTGAGGTTCTATTAGAAGGGAGACCGACGATGAAGGCGATTCTCGCGCTGGTATTCGGGATTGCGCTCGCTCCGGGCGCTTTCGCAGCCGAGTTTCGACCGTTCCCAGGGGCGACGCTGAACGAGCAATTGACCGAAGAAGTCGCGGCCGAATTGGCAAAGGCCAGACCAAGCGCGCAATTGCTCTACGGCAAACCGACAATTTATACCACCACGGCGCCGTTCGATGCCGTCCTGACGTTCTATAAGAAGTTGGGTGCGCGAGAGTTCATTGTCCCGACGCCTTTCACGACTGGCCCGCATGAAGAAACAGTCCCGTCGAAGATCATCGTGGGTGCGCCGCCCGGCGGCGTGAAATTCAACAAGGCTATTCTCGTCTTCGATGACGCGCCAGAACCGTTCAAGAGCAATTGCTGGGTAGAAATTTCTCATCCGGTCGCCGGTAAGCTGGTCGGTAAAAAGATCGACGATATCGAACAGGTTACCGGCATCACGTATGTTAACAAGCAACCTCTTCCTTAGGCAGCATGCGGCGCGTGCGGCGCTATCGAGGCAGTCGCCTGGACATGTGGCTATAGCCGGCCCCTCTGCGCGTATGGGTACGCGACGAGAGCCACCGCACGTCGCTTGCCCTGCGCCCTATCACGTGGGGCCTAGTCCCCGCCTTGGGCGGACGACGATGACGTGCTTCCAAGCGCTCAGGATTCGTCCCTACCTGTCGACGTAGCGCCGCTCCAGGTGGCCCCGGTATGTCTGCGCGTCGAGTGGCCGGCCGGTGGCCTGCTGGATGATCTCCTGGGTCGAGAAGCGCGAGCCCTTGCCGTGGACATTCGTGCGCAGCCAGGCCAGGAGCGGCGCGAAATCACCGCGCGCGATACCCGGCAGGATGCGGGGATCGGCGCGCTTGGCGGCGTCGAAGAGCTGCGCCGCGGTGATGG
>DASVOY010000122.1:0-2042 GCA_036383115.1 Allostellaceae bacterium | reverse complement strand
CCCCCCCACCACTCGGGCGCGCGCGTCGCAGCGCGCTCGGATTGTCCCCCGAGAGAATTCGATCGCAGAGCGATCGAACGGGTTGTGGGTTGGGGTGAGGGGGATGCATCAGCCATTTGTGATACCGGGTCCTAATTTGATGGGCCTGCGCGAGTATCGGCGGAAGCGAGACTTCGCCCGGACCCCCGAGCCCGCCGGATCGTCCCGGCGGCCGAAAGTGAGGCGGAAGCTCGGCTTCGTCATCCAGAAGCACGCTGCGCGCCGGGTGCATTATGACTTCCGTCTCGAACTCGGCGGCGTGTTGAAGAGCTGGGCGGTGCCGAAGGGACCGAGCCTGGATCCCGAGACGAAGCGGCTGGCCGTGCATGTGGAGGACCATCCCGTCGAGTATGGCGGCTTCGAGGGCGTCATCCCCGCCGGCGAATATGGCGGCGGCACGGTCATGCTTTGGGATCGCGGATGGTGGGAACCGATCGGTGACGCCGCCGCCGGCTATGCCAAGGGCCACCTCAAATTCACCCTGCACGGCACCAAGCTTCATGGCCGATGGGCGCTCGTCAGGATGGTCGGCCGGCGCGACGGCGAAAAGGCCGACAACTGGCTTCTGATCAAGGAGCGCGACGAGGCGGCGCGGCCCGGCAGCGGCGACGCTGTCGTGACGCGCGACATGAGCGTCAGCAGCGGCCGGGACATGGCATCTATCGCCAAGGACGCCGATCGCGTCTGGAGCTCCAGGCATGGCGAGTTGAAGGCGAAGGGGAAGTCGGCCAAGCGCGGCGCGGCGAAGAAGACCGCGAACAAAGCGACAGCGGCGACGGACCTCGTCGATCCCGCCAGCATCGGCGGCGCCAAGCGCGCGAAGTACCCGCCGAAGATAGCGCCGCAGCTGGCCAGCCCCGCCGACCGCGCACCGGCCGGCGATGACTGGCTTCACGAGATCAAGTTCGATGGCTACCGCATGCTTGCGCGCCTGCAAAGCGGCAAGGTCGAGCTGCGGAGCCGGAACGACCTCGACTGGACCAAAAAATTCCCGGAGCTCACAGGGGCACTCGCGGAGCTCGAGCTGGGCGACGCCGTGCTCGATGGTGAAATCGTGCACTTCACCAAGAGCGGCGCGACGAGCTTCTCTGCCCTCCAGAACGATCTGGCCGAGGGGAAGACGGAAAACCTCGTCTACATGGCCTTCGATCTTCTGTTTCTCGATGGCTGGGATCTTACCGGCGCCAGGCTCGAGGATCGCAAGGAGGCGCTGCGGACGATCGTCGAGGCCAAGGGCGTGCCCGCCATTCGCTACAGCGACCATCAGACCGGCAAGGGCCCGGAGTTTCTCGCGGCCGCGTGCCGCTTCGGCCTCGAAGGAACGGTGTCGAAGCGCCGCGATGCGCCCTATCGACCGGGGCGCAGCACCGCATGGATCAAGGTGAAGTCCGGCGAGCGCGAGGAGTTCGTCGTGGTCGGCTTCACCGATCCCGCCGGCGTCCGGTCCGGTTTCGGCGCGCTGCTGGTAGGATATCACGCCGCCGAAGGCGAGCTCGTCTACGCCGGCAGGGTCGGCACCGGCTTCAGCGACAAGGTGCTCGCGGCGCTGCGCCAGCGGCTCGGCAAGCTCGAGCAGCGGCATCCGACGGTGAAGCTGCCCAAGGGATTATCCGCGCGCGGCGTCCATTGGGTGAAGCCCGAGCTTGTCGCCGAGGTCAGTTTCATCGAATGGACGGCGGACGGAGTCCTGCGCCAGCCAAGCTTCATCGGACTGCGCGAAGACAAGGCCACGGCGGAGGTCGTGCTGACGCCGGTGGCGACCGGCCGCCGCTCGTCGCTGCCCGCGCCCTCGGGCGAGACCGAGATCGGCCCGGACGGCGCTGCGCTCGTCCAAGGCGTCCGCATTACTAACGCAGCGCGGATCGTCTTCCCGGAAAGCGGCATCACCAAGCTTCAGGTCGCCGAATACTACGCGGCAGTCGCCGAGCTGATTCTGCCCCATGTCGCCCGGCGGCCTTTGAGCCTGCTGCGATGCCCGGAAGGGCTTGGCGGCGAGCGCTTCT
>DASVOY010000121.1:0-5068 GCA_036383115.1 Allostellaceae bacterium | reverse complement strand
ATCTGCATCAGTCGATGCGCGCTCGGTGGACGATCCGGACCCGGGCGGCGAGTTATAGTGGATCAGTCGGCGATGACGACCGCGGCGGCGCCCACGATGGAACGGAGCACGCTCGGTCGTGTAGACGCGCAGCACCTCGCTCACCCGATAATGGCTGATGCCGGGTTGGTCATCGGCCGAAAGGGGGGATGGGCGATCTGGGCAGCACGCGCTACTTCCATTGCTATCGCCGGATCGACTCTGCCACAGGCTCCGGCGGCTGAGAGTTTGGCCTGCCTCCGAAAGAGAGGTGACGCGTGCTCCCGCCTGGGGAAGCGAGGGCGCCATGCGCACTCCCGCCGAGCGAGCCAAGACCTACAGATTGCGGGCGGAAGAGGTACGCACCGCTGCCGACGATATGCGCCATGAAGTAAGTCGCGCTACGTTGCTGCGCATTGCGCGTGACTACGACCTGATGGCCGACCATTTCGAAGCGAAAATCGATCAGGCACGCTGGCAGAAGACGCCGTAGCCGCGCGCCCATTGTGCCGCTGCTCAGCGGCTGGTCGGGAAGGCTGGCAAGCCATTCAAGAAGCGCGGCGTCGCGGAGATCGAAGATCACTCTCCGGATATGGGCGATCCCGCCAATTGTGACCGTATCTCGGAAACGATTACGTCAAGGTCTACGGGCTTGGCGAAAACCTTGCCCGGCAGTTCGGCGGCGACACCAGCCAGCTCTTTGTAGCCGCTGATGAAGATGAAGCGCGAGCGCGGTTGCCGGTAGCGTACCATGCGCGCAAAACTCAGGCCGCTGGGCATGCCCGAGGGCATGGCTATGTCCACGATGAGCATATCGAACTCGCGCGCTTCGACCTTGTTCAAAGCGGCGAAGGTGTCGGTCGCGATTTCGACGTCGAAACCGGCGCGTGTGAGGTAGCCTTCCACCGCCGCGGCAAAGGCGGGATCGTCTTCAACGACCATCACGCTTTGCATGCGGCGCCTCCGATTGGAATTTCACCATACATCATTTGGCATGCCGCGTCGCTACTTCCGTGCGACGCTCCCTCGCCGCGCCGGCAAGCGGCTGTCAGAGACGGAAGCGGTGGCAGGTTCACGACGACGAGGCATCGCTGCGATTTCATCGGCAAGGCCGGCGACATCGAGCGGGCGCGGCGCGAGTTTCAACCTGCAGGACGATCGGGGGCGCCGCGTCCAACGTGATTGGGCGATAAACGGCGGCGCATGATGGCTGAGCCGGTCTCCCATCGCTGAGCCGCATGGCGCCGCGATCGACCTCAACCCCGTGATGGTCGGCGCCGCCGGCCTGGCCACCACCATCGCCGCTCGTCGAGCACGGTTGACGCGCGGCCGCTATTCGACGTACTTCGCCAAGAGCTTGGCGGCGGCGGATTGGTAGGCGCGCTCCTTGAGCATCATCACCTGGCCCTGGTCGGAGGCTTCGCGATTGCGCGAGGCGCTCATGGTCGAATCGGTATGGGCCTCCGGCGCGAACATCGACCAGCTTCCCGTGCGCACATCGATCACCGCCACTTCGAGGCGGATGCGCATGTGCTGCGCCTCGTCGGGGATGACCGAGCCGACGAGCGGCACCCAGGTGATGGCCTTGGTCGGCTCCCTGTCCTTGGCGCTTTCGAGCACGCCCCAATAGCAAAAGACCGCCTCGGCTCCGGCCTTGGCCGCGACGAGCCGCAACGCGCGGGCGTAATCGGCCGCCTGCGTGTCGACGGCCGGAACAGCCGCCGACGCGCCGGCGACACGTCTGGCCACCGGCACGCCCGAGAAGGGGATCACGGCGAAATCCCGCTCGAGCGCACGCACCATCGCGTCGTCGGGGATCTGTGCGCCCGACTGGATGATCATGATCGGCGCCCCTTTGCGCAGCACGACCTTCCGGTGATTTGCCAGCTGCTGCGCGATATCCTGGTCGGTCGTGGGGTTGCCGAAATCGATGCCGAGCACATCGAATTCGGTGAGCTCTCCGCGATAGAAGGGATTTTCGCCGCCATTCCGCTGCGCCGCGTAGCCCGAATTCGAGATCGGCCGTGTCCCGCAGCCGCAGAGCAGCATGACCGCGCCCAGCAGCGCGGCCAAGCCCAGATACCAGACCCTTGCCCTCGCCATGTTGTCCTCCGCCACGGAATTCGGCTGCCGTTCTACCGGCGGTTGGCGGCGTTATTCGGGGCGGCGTGCGGCGCGGCTGTGGCGCGACGGTGATTTTTCCGAGGCGGACGGGCGCGAGTTGGCCGGGGGATCGCCTTGTGCGATCATTGCCGCGGCCTCAGGGAGGAATGCCATGACCGTGAGCGCATTGGTCCCGATCACGCTGCTCGCCGCCGTCGCCGTGCTCGCCTCTGTCCCTGCGATGGCCCAGGTGCCGCCGCAGCGCACGCTCGAGGAGCTCAAGGCCGAGGCGCAGGCCCGCGCCGACCGCAACGGCTATCCACTCATCGGCCTGAAGCCCGAGGAGGTGCGCGAGGCGCTGGCGCGGCTCAAGAGCCTCGACCGCGACGAATGGGCGGCGTCATGGAGCGTGATCGGCGACCGCTACATGGCGAAGGCGCAAGGCGAGCTGGCGAGCGCGCCGGCCGAGGCGGAGAAGGACTTCATGCAGGCCTGGCGCTACTTCTCCTTCGCGCGCTGGCCGGTGCCGAACTCGGCCGGCAAGCAGCAGGCCTATGAGAAGGCGCTCGCCGCCTTTATCGCCCATGGCAAGCTGCTCGACCCGCCGCTCGAGGTGATGCGCGTGCCCTTCGAGGGCAAGGAGATCGTCGCCTATACGCAGATGCCCAAGGGCGCCGCGCCGGCGCCCATCGTCCTCGCCATCTGCGGCCTCGACAGCCGCAAGGAGGACATGGCCGAGCGCTTCCAGCCGATGCTGGCCCATGGCGTGGGATATGTCGCGGTCGACATGCCCGGCACCGGCCAGGCGCCGATCAAGATCGCGCCCGGCGCCGAGCGGATGCTGTCGCGCCTGCTCGATGCCGCGCTCGAGCGCCCGAATGTCGACCGCCGGCGCGTCGCCGTCTATGGCGGCAGCTTCGGCGGCTACTGGTCGACCATCCTTGCCGCCACCGAGCGCGAGCGTGTCAAGGCCGTCGTCGCGCAATCGCCGCCGATCCACGAGACCTTCTCGGCGGAGGCGCTGGAGCGCGCCCTTACCAACAAGGAATATCTCTTCGACTACGTGCCGGCGGGTATGTCCGTCTATCCCGGCGTCACCGCGCTCGACGAGCTGCGCGCGGCGCGCGCCAAGGCGTCACTCCAGGCGCAGGGGATCCTCGGGCGGCCGATGGCGCCGATGCTGGTCGTCGGCGGCGTCCACGACACGCAGGTGCCGATCGCCGACATCGACCTGCTGCTGCACAGCGGCGAGACGCCGAAGGAGGCGTGGATCAACCCCGCCGGCGGCCATATGGGCCGCGAGCCCAGGGGCTGGACCGACCCGGTGATCTTCAGGCGCATCACCATGCCGTGGCTGCTGCGCGCGCTCGAGGTGAGGACGGAGTAGGCGGCACCCCTCACCCTCCCATCGCTTCGCGACGGGTCCCTGCCTCTCCCGCAAGGGGAGAGGGCATAACCCGGTGCGCCCCCTCTCCCCTTGCGGGAGAGGGTAGGGGTGAGGGGTGCGGTCGCTACACCGTTCCCACCGGTGTCGCCGGCGGCCGCAGCGCCGCGCGCCGACATGCGCCTTGAGTCTCCCTGCCTAGCGACATCGCGGGCGAGCGTCGCAACAGCGTGCCGGGCAACGCTCACGTTTGGCTCAGGGTCAGCGCCTCGCTGACGACCTTGCCGACCTCGACGCGTGGAAGACAGACAGCGACTCGCGATCGACATGAGGCGACGCCATTCAACGGCAGCGCCTAAGGGACCCTACTGCTGCCCTCCCCGATACTGCTGCGGCGGCTGACTCGACCCTTGGGCCGTGCCCTGGCCTTGGCGCACCGCCGCCATCATCTCGCTCTGCCTGAAGCCTTGTTGGAAGCCATGTTGGTAGCCTGCCTGATAGGCGTCGATGACCTGCGACTGGTCAGCCTGGCCCGTCTGGCTGGTCGGCCCCCCCATCATCGGCCCGCCCATCTGTCTCGTCGCGCGACCTTGTGGAGCAAGCTGGGCGGCCTGCTGCTGTTGGGCCTGCTGCCCCGTGGGCAGGCTAAGCACCAGAATCGTCATGCCATCCAGCTGGCCGTTCGATTGGAGACCGTTGGCCTCTTGGAAGCTTTGCAGGGCATCGCTCGTGTCTTCATCCCACGTTCCGGTCGCCTTCCCGTCGTAGAATCCTTGCTGGTGAAGGCGCGACTGAATCTGCTTGACGAATCGTGGTGAAAGCTCCTGGCGCTGCCCGCCTTGTTGGCCCGCTTCTTGGCCCTGTTGGTCCGACGTCGCCTGCGTTTGTTGCGCATAAGCAGGCGTCGAGGCGAGAAGACCCAATGCCGCCATAGCCGCGAAATAGGGTTTCACGGATTCCCTCCGTTGCTGCCACCGCCCCCCATCCGGTTGTGAGAGCAAACTCGGAATCCCCGGCGACGATCCATGAGCGCGACGAAAATTTAGCCCCGCCGCGACGTTCAACAGCGTCGCACGACGCCCCTCAAAGTGGGATGCGAAACGCGAAGTTTCGCGCCTCATGGAGGCCGCGCCCCGCGAGTGGGCCGCTTCGCGTTCGATTGATCTGTCATTGTTGCCGCGCGAGCCGGTTCGGGTGCTCGTCATGGAAGCAAGCAGCGCCCGGCTGAGGCATCGAGCCAGGCGCGGCGCGCGGCTTTGACCTCTCTTTTTCGAGATTCCGAGCTTACTTAGCCAACTGGGGCTGATCCTTTTGTAAGGTCTTTCAGCCGATCTATGACATAGAAGACGACCGTGTACACGACATACACGGCGAAGAACCAGTTCACGAGCGGGATCAGCGTCAGGATTACCCACGTGGCGACATTGCGGTTCAAGCGCGACGCGAGATAACCGTTGCCAATCGCAAACGGGATGGCCAGCAGCAAGAAGGACACGAATGGGACTGCTGTGTTGGTTGCGTCATCCATACAGGGCATCCCCCTTCAATGCGCGAGAGTGTAAT
>DASVOY010000120.1:0-1752 GCA_036383115.1 Allostellaceae bacterium | reverse complement strand
ACCGGCGCATCGCCAAGGCGATCGTCGACAGCATCGAGGAGGTGATCGCGGAATTGCGCAATCCCGCGAGCGACGCCCGCGCCGAGTTCCGCCGCGCCATCGAGGGCCTTGCCGAGAATCTCGTCGCCTCGCCCGACCAGCGCCGCCGCTTCAACGAGGCAAAGGACCGTCTCCTCGACCATCCGGAGGTGCAGGCCTGGCTCGTGCGCATCTGGGACGATCTGCGCCGGATCGTCCTCGACGACCTCGCCTCGCCCAGCTCGCGCACGCGCGAGGCGATCTATACCGGCGTGCTCTCGCTGGGGCGCACGCTGGCGGCCGACCCGCACATGCAGGCGCGGCTCGATGCCACGCTCGAGCAGGTCGCGCTCGCCGCGGTGCCCTGGCGCGGGCAGATCGGCTCGCTCATTTCCGAGGTGGTGCGCGGCTGGGACGCGCGCACGGTGGCGAAGCGCCTCGAGCTCGCCATGGGCAGCGACCTCCAATACATCCGCATCAACGGCACGATCGTCGGCGCCTGCGTCGGCTGCGCGCTCTACCTCATCGCCCATTTTCTGATCTAGATTTTCTGTTCTAGATTGGCGCATGCACCTTCGCGAGCGAGCTTCGCCCAATCACGGCCCACGCCCGGGCGACGGCACCGTCGACATGCTGATCCTGCACTACACCGGCATGAGGAGCGCCGCCGAAGCGCTCGAGCGGTTGTGCTCGGCGGAGGCGAAGGTGAGCGCGCACTATCTCATCGACGAGGACGGCACGGTCTGGCGCCTCGTGCCCGAGGAGCGGCGCGCCTGGCATGCCGGAATCGCCTGCTGGGCCGGGCGGCGCGACATCAACGCCGCCTCGATCGGCATCGAGCTGGTCAACCCCGGCCACGAGTTCGGCTACCGCCCCTTCCCCGAGCCGCAGATGGCGGCGCTGGAGGAACTCGGCCGCGCGATTCTCGCGCGCCACCCGATTCCGCCGAGCCTCGTGCTCGGCCATTCCGACGTGGCGCCGCAGCGCAAGACCGACCCCGGCGAGCTCTTCGATTGGCCGCGCCTGGCACGCGCCGGCATCGGTCTCTGGCCCGATTGCACCGCGCCGGTCGGCGCCCCGGCCGACACTGCCGAGATGCAGGCGCTGCTCGCCGCGATCGGCTACGAGACGCCGCGCACGGGCTCCCTCGATGAGGCGACGAAACAGGTGATCGCCGCCTTCCAGCGGCATTTCCGCCCGTCGCGCTGCGACGGCGCTCCCGACGCGGAGACGGTGCAGCGCATCGCCGTGCTGGCGGCCGCGGTGCCGACGAGCTAGTCGCAGCCGGCCGCTCGCCTGAGCACGTCCGCCGCGCCCGCTGCGATATTGCCGCGCCAGGCGACGATCTGATCCGGGCGCACCAGCGCGAGATCGGCGGCGTAGAGATCGCGCGCCTCGTCCCCCGGCACATCCACCACGGTCAAGTCGAGCCCCAAGCGCGCCGCGGCCCGCGCGAACGCCTCGCCCGCCACCGCCCCTGGGCCGAGCCGGAGCAGCGTCCACTCGAAGCCGAACCGGTCGAAGAGCGAGCGTCCGTCCTTGAGCCAGAGATGCGGCGCGCGGCCGCCCGGGCAGGCACTTGGCATATAGAGATTGGCCGCATCCGCCGGCGGCGGCGTGCCGTCAGGAATGATGATGGGCGAGGCGTCGTAACGTCCGCCGAAGGTGATGCCGGGGATGTTGAACTCGGCGCGGGCATGCGCCTCGAGATAGGCGCCCGCTTGGAGCCGTGCG
>DASVOY010000119.1:0-3349 GCA_036383115.1 Allostellaceae bacterium | reverse complement strand
TGTAGGCCTCGAGCCCTTCGATGCCGCCTTCGTGGCCGTAGCCGCTCTCCTTGACGCCGCCGAAGGGCGTCTCGGGCGTCGAGATGGCGAGGCTGTTGACGCCGATCATGCCGGCCTCGAGCGCGTCCGAGATGAGGTTCGCCGTCTTGGTCGAGGTGGTGAAGGTGTAGGCGGCGAGCCCGAAGGGCAGCGAATTCGCCCGCTCCACCACCTCGTCGAAGCTCTTGAAGGGCGTGATCGGCGCCACCGGCCCGAAGGGCTCCTCGGTCATGAGGCGCGAATCATCGGGGATGTCGGTGACCACCGTCGGCGCGAAGAAGAAGCCCTGGTTGCCGTGCCGCGCCCCGCCGGCACGGATCTCGGCGCCGCGCTTCTTGGCGTCGGCGACGAAGCCCTCCATGGCGTCGAGGCGGCGCGGATTGGCGAGCGGCCCCATGGTCGTGCCCTCGGCCAGGCCGTCGCCCAGCTTGATGTTCTTGGCGAACTCGACGAAGCGCTTGGTGAAGCGGTCGTAATTCGCCTCCTGTACATAGAAGCGCGTCGGCGAGATGCAGACCTGGCCGGCGTTGCGGTACTTGCCGGCCGCGGCGATCTCGGCCGATTTCTCGGGATCGGCATCGGCGAAGACGATCACCGGCGAATGGCCGCCCAGCTCCATGGTGGTGCGCTTCATGCCCTCGGCGGCGAGCTTGGTGAGGTGCTTGCCGACCGGCACCGAGCCGGTGAAGGATACCTTGCGGATGATGTCGGAGGCGATGAGATGCTCCGAAATCCTCGCCGGCACGCCGAACACGAGGTTCAGCACGCCCTTGGGCAATCCGGCTTCGTGGAAGGCGCGCACCAGCTCGACGCAGGTACCGGGCGTCTCTTCCGACGCCTTGATGATGAGCGAGCATCCCGCGCCGAGCGCGCCGCCGATCTTGCGCGCCGGGGTGACGCCCGGGAAGTTCCAGGGGGTGAAGGCGGCGCACGGCCCCACCGGCTCCTGCACCGTCATCTGGCGGACGCCGGGCACGCGGCCGGGAATGATGCGGCCGTAGGCGCGCTTCCCCTCCTCGGCGTACCATTCGATGATGTCGGCGGAGACGGCGACCTCGATCTTCGCCTCGGGCAGCGTCTTGCCCTGCTCAAGCGTGAGGATGCGGGCGATCGCCTCGCCGCGCTGGCGGAAGAGGTCGGCGGCCTTGCGCATGATGCGCGCGCGCTCATAGGGCGCGGTGGCGCGCCAGGTCTTGAACCCCTTCTCCGCCGCGGCGAGCGCGCGGTCGAGATCGGCGGGGCCGGCATGGGGCAATGTCGCCAGCGGCTTTTCGGTGGCGGGGTTGATGACCTGCTCGCTCTCGCGGCCGCCGCCGGTGAGCCACTCGCCATCGATGTACAAGCCCAGATCCGTATACATTGCTGCTTCCTCCGCCAATCGAATGAATCGCTTAGAACGACGCCGCCCGCGCAAGCTCCGGCCGGCTTGCCGCATCCTCGAGGATCATGTCCGCGCCCTTCTCGGCGATCATGATGATCGCCGCGTTGGTGTTGCCCGAGACCAGGCTGGGCATAACCGACCCGTCGACGACGCGCAAACGCCCGATCCCACGCAGGTTGAGCCGCGCATCCACCACCGCCGCGGCATCCTCGCCCATGCGGCAGGTGCAGGTCGGATGATAGATCGTGCTGCCGCGCTCGCGAATATGCCGCAGCAAGTCCTCGTCCGATACGCAAGATGCGCCGGGCTCGTATTCCGCCTCGACATAGGGCCGCAGCGCCGGCGCCTGCATGATGCGGCGCAGCAGCTTCAACCCCGCCACCATGGTCCGACGATCCGTCTCCGCCGCGAGGTAGTTGGGCTGGATCGCCGGCGCTGCCGCGGGATCGGCGCTCTTGATCCGCACGAAGCCGCGGCTTTCCGGCCGGAGCTGGCAGATCGACGCGGTGAAGCCCGAGAACGGGTGCAGCTTGTCGCCCATCTTCGTGGTGCTGAAGTTGAGGAAATGCGCCTGCACGTCCGGCGTGGCGAGCCGCTCGTCGGTGCGGAAGAAGCCCCCGGCATAGCCGGCGCTGACGGTGAGCGGCCCCTTGCGATAGAGCGCGTAGCGCAGGCCGATGCCGAGCTTGCGCGCCAGGCTGGCGACGTCGTCGTTGAGCGTGATCGGCCGGGTCGAGCGATAGACCAGCCGCGATTGCAGATGGTCCTGCAAATTCTCGCCAACCCCCGGCATGTCATGGACGACGGGAATGCCGAGGCGCTGGAGCAGCGCCGCGGGACCGACGCCCGAGAGTTGGAGGAGCTGCGGCGTGGCGATGGCGCCGGCGGCGAGGATCACGGCGCCGGACGCCCTCGCCTGCCAGTCCTCGCCGTCGCGCGGGAAGGCGACGCCCACCGCCTCGCCGGCTTCGATGAGCACCCGCGTGCTCGGCGCATGCGTGACGACGCGGAGATTGGGACGGCTGCGCGCCGGGCGCAGATAACCCACCGCCGCGCTGCAGCGCCGGCCGCGCCGCGACGTCGTCTGGAAATATCCTGCGCCTTCCTGGCGTGCGCCGTTGAAGTCGTCGTTGCGCGGGATGCCCACCTGCTCCGCCGCCGCGATGAAGGCGTCGCACAACTCATGCGTCTCGGTCTGGTCGGAGACTGAGAGCGGGCCGCCGGTGCCGTGGTGCTCGTCGGCGCCGCGCTGCTGGTCCTCGGCCTTGCGGAAATAGGGCAGCACGTCGTCATAGCTCCAGCCGACATTGCCGAGTTGGCGCCAGTGGTCGAAATCCTCCTTCTGTCCCCGGATATAGACGAGGCCGTTGATCGACCTCGAGCCGCCTAGCACCTTGCCGCGCGGCTGGATGATGCGGCGGTTGCCGAGCTCGGGCTCCGGCTCGCTCTCGTAGAGCCAGTTGACCTTGGGGTCGTTGAAAAGCTTGCCGTAGCCGATCGGAATGTGGATCCAGGGATTGCGGTCCTCGCCCCCCGCCTCGAGCAGCAGGACGCGGTGCGCGCCCGATGCGCTCAGGCGGTTGGCGAGCACGCAGCCCGCCGAGCCGCCGCCGACGATCACATAGTCGAAGCTGCCGAACTCGCGCATCCGATGCTTCCTAGCCTGTTCCCCTATAGCTCCCATAGGGCGAAAAGTAGCAGCAGATCAAGCGCGCCGCGCGCCGGCTCCGGACGAGAGCGCGTCGATCACCGGGCATCCCGCCTGCTCGCCCAACTCGCACTGGCGCACGGCCTTGGCGAGCAGGCGCTCCATCTTGCGGAGATCGGCAATCTTGGCGCGCACGTCGCCGAGATGGCCGGCGGCGACATCGCGCACCGCGGCGCAGGGGTCGGCGACGTCGGCGAGGCGCAGCAGGTCGCGGATCTCCT
>DASVOY010000118.1:0-4740 GCA_036383115.1 Allostellaceae bacterium | reverse complement strand
TGTCGGTCGCGGCGCTCGCGTCCCATAGCGCCGGCGGCAAGCTGAAGCGCCTCTCGGCCTGGCCGCGCGAGGCGATCGTGCTGCCCTTCGTCGATTTCATGGAGCGGCGCGGCTGGGTCGTCATCCTCGTCTTCATCGTGCTCTACAAGCTCGGCGAGGCGCTGGCCGGCACGATGTCGAACCCGCTCTATCGGGAGCTGGGCTTTACCAAGGAAGAGGTCGGCTATATCGGCAAGGTCGTGGGGCTCGTCGCCACGCTGGCCGGTGTCGCGCTCGGCGGAGCGCTGGTGGCGCGGCTCGGACTGTTCAGGGCGCTGCTCTTTGCCGGCGTGCTGCAGATGCTGGGAAACCTGCTCTACATAGCGCTGCTGATGGCGGGACATGACAACCTGATGCTGGCGGTGTCGATCTTCGGCGAGAATTTCACCGGCGGCATGGCCTCTGCCGCTTTCGTCGCCTACCTCTCCAGCTTGTGCAGCACTGCCTTCACCGCCACCCAGTACGCGCTTTTCTCCTCTTTGGCCGCCGTGCCCGCCCGCTTCCTCTCGGCACCGAGCGGCTGGCTCGTCGACCGTCTCGACTGGATACCGTTCTTCCTCATCGCCACGATCATCTGCCTGCCCAGCCTCTTCGTCCTGCTGTGGCTCATGCGCCGAGCGAGCACCGACGCGCCCCCTACTGCGGCAGCGCTGGCGAAGTGATCGCTACTCGCAAATTTAGGCGAATTCTTCCAAACGTTACTCCCAAAATTGTCACTTCATTCATCATCGCGGCGGTAGAGAGTCGGCGCTTTGGATCAACGCAAGAACCTGCGAGATGCCGATGACCCCGACCAGCCTCCGCGCGACCGCTGCCGCCATCGCCCTGCTCTTCGCCGCCGCCTCCTGGCCGGCGGCGCCGGCACTGGCCGACCCGCCGCCCTGGGCGCCGGCGCATGGCTGGCGCGACAAGCACGACCGGGACGACGATCACTGGCGCGAGAAGCGCCATGGCCACCACCGCGACGACGATGATGATGATGACTACCGCGTGGCGGCGCCGCCCGCGGTCGTGGCGATGCCTTATGGCCTCGACCAGCGCGTCTGCTACCGCGACATGATCGGCGCGGCGCTGGGCGGCGCTACGGGCGGCCTCATCGGCAGCAACATCGGCAAGGGCAAGGGACGGACGGTTGCGACGATCGGCGGCGTGCTCACCGGCCTCTTCGTCGGCGGCAGCATCGGTCGCAACATGGACCAGCTCGACCAGGCCTGCGCCGGCCAAGTGCTGGAGCATGTCCCGGATCGCCAGTCGATCGCCTGGCAGGGCCAGAACCAAGGCGACGCCTACTGGGTGACGCCGACGCGCAGCTACGACGCCGGCAACGGGCGCTACTGCCGCGAATACACCAGCGATGCGGTCGTCGCCGGCCGCAAGCAGCAGACCTACGGCACCGCCTGCCGCCAGCCCGACGGCTCCTGGGAGATCGTGAAGTAGGCGTCGCGCTTAGCGCGATCGCCCGCACCGAGCAGGCAAAGACGTGGATGGCCGGGACAAGCCCGGCCATGACGGTGCTGGAATGGCGACGCGAAGGGCGGCGGCGCTACCCGATTCGCAGCAGCCAGGCGCGGTTGCGGTTGAGCCAGTCGCGCTGGCGCTCGACATGGGGCACCAGCCGGTCGACCAGCTTCCAGAAGCGCGACCCGTGGTTCATCTCGACGAGATGCCCCACCTCGTGCGCCACCACGTAATGCAGCACCGCCTCCGGCGCCATGATGAGGCGCCAGGAGAAGGCGAGGTTGCCGTTGGCCGAGCAGCTGCCCCACCGCGTCGTTGTGTCGCGCACCGTGATGCGCCCGACGTTGCGGTCGACCTGAGCCGCCAGCCGGCGCGCCCGCCGCCCCAGCTCCTCGCGCGCCTTGTCCTTGAGGAAATCGCGCACCCGCCGGGCGACATGGGCGCCCTCGCCGGTGACCCGGATCTCGCGCCCCTCGATCCACACCGGCCCGCGATCGCGCGCGCGGGCGACATGGCGGATGCGGTGGAGGACGCCCAGGACCGGCACCCTCTCGCCATCCTCGAAGACCAGGCGCGGCGGCAGCGCGGCCAGCCGGGTTTCTAGCCAATCACGATTCGACTTGAGGAAATTCAACGCCCGCGGGAGGGAGGTCCGGGGCGGCAGCACCAGCTCCACGGCATCGCCGACCGCGTCGATCTTGAGCGCCAGGCGGCGCGCGCGCCGGCTCACCCGGACCCGCACCGGGACCTTGCCGGTGGGATGCGAGAGCTGGGCGGGGAGAGCCATGCGAAACGGGGCTGCGGCGGTCATATCTTCGTAAATACCCCGACCTGCCTGTCTCCGGCAAGTGCGCAGCGGGCTTGGCAAAATCGCGCGTCGGTTGGAGTAACAATCATTAAGAACGCGCTGTCATCCACGCTTCACAACGGCATGGTAATCCGGCAAGGTCTGGCGAATAAAAGAGGACACCGCCGATAAGGGCGGCGGGAAGGGGAGGCATCGCAAATGTCCGCACTGAGAAGCTGGTTGCTCGCGCTTGCGCTCATCGTGTCCGCGGCGCCGATGGCTGTGGCCGAGACCGCGCCGATCGAGATTCAATGGTGGCACGCGATGACCGCGGTCAACGGCGAGCGCGTCAACAAGATCGCCGAGGATTTCAACAAGTCGCAGAGCGCCTACAAGGTCGTGCCCGTCTACAAGGGCAACTATCCCGAGACGATGAGCGCCGGCATCGCCGCCTTCCGCGCCGGCAATGCGCCGCACATCATCCAGATCTTCGAGGTCGGCACGGCGACGATGATGGCGGCCAAGGGTGCGATCAAGCCGGTGTATCAATTGATGGCCGAGGCCGGCGAGAAGTTCGATCCCGCGGCGTACCTGCCGACGGTCACCGGGTATTACAGCACGTCCGATGGCAAGATGCTGTCGCTGCCCTTCAACAGCTCGTCGGCGATCGGCTACTACAACAAGGACGCGTTCGAGAAGGCGGGTCTCGATCCGGCGAAGCCGCCCAAGACCTGGCCCGAATGGTTCGCCGATGCCAAGAAGATCCGCGCCGCGGGTTATCCCTGCGGCTTCACCGCCGGCTGGATCACCTGGACGCAGATCGAGCAGTTGAACGCCTGGCACAATCTGCCGATCGGCACCAAGGCCAACGGCATGGATGGGCTCGACACGCAGTTCGTCTTCAACACGCCCTTCGAAGTCAAGCACATCGGCGCGCTGGTCGAGGCGCAGAAGGACAAGAGCTTTGATTACGGCGGCCGCTATGCCGATGCCGAGAGCAAGTTCCTGAGCGGCGAATGCGGCATGCTGCAATCCTCGTCGAGCTTCTACGGCAACGTGGCGAAGAACGCCAAGTTCAAATTCGCGACCGTCGCGCTGCCCTATTATCCGGAGGTGCAGGGCGCGCCGCAGAACACGATCATCGGCGGCGCCAGCCTCTGGGTCATGGGCGGCAAGAAGCCCGAGGAGTACAAGGGCGTGGCGAAATTCTTCGCCTTCCTGTCGCAGACGCCGCTCCAGGTCGAGTTCCACAAGGCGACCGGCTATCTGCCGATCACCAAGGCGGCCTATGACGCGCTGAAGGAAGAGGGCTACTACCAGAAGAATCCGGACATCGAGGTGACGCTGAAGGAGCTTACCAACAAGCCGCCGACCGAGAATTCGCGAGGGCTCCGCTTCGGCAACCTCGTCCAGATCCGCGACGCCTGGGCCGAGGACCTCGAAGCCGCCTTCGCCGGCAAGGAGACCGCACAAGAGGCGGTCGACAACGCGGTGAAGCGCGGCAACGCCATCTTGAGGCAATTCGAGGCGGCGGCGAAGTAGGCGCGGTCCTTACGCGATGCAGCGGCGCGTCGTCTTTCGCGGCAAGCTGCTGCCCTACCTGCTGCTCGCGCCGCAGCTCGCGGTGACGCTGGTGTTCTTCTTCTGGCCGGCGGCGCAGGCGATCTGGCAGTCGCTGCATCGCGAGGATCCCTTCGGTCTCTCCGCGCGATTCGTCGGCATCGACAACTTCACCGCGGTGCTGTCCGAGCCTTCCTATCTCCATTCGCTCGCCGTCACCGCGATCTTCAGCGTCGCCGTCACGGTGCTGGCGATCGCGCCCTCGTTGCTGCTGGCGGTGATGGCCGACCGCGTGCTGCGCGGCGCCACGGTCTACAAGACCATCCTGCTCGCGCCCTACGCCGTCGCGCCGGCGGTTGCCGGCGTGCTCTGGCTCTTCCTGTTCAATCCGGGCGTCGGCGTCATCGCTCACGGGCTGCGCGCCCTCGGCATCGACTGGAATTATCTTCTCAACGGCTGGCAGGCGCTCGCCGTCGTCGTCATCGCCGCGGCGTGGAAGCAGATCAGCTATAATTTCCTTTTTTTCCTCGCGGGCCTGCAGTCGATCCCGAAATCGCTGCTCGAGGCGGCGGCGATCGACGGCGCCGGCGAGAGCCACCGCTTCTGGACCATCGTCCTGCCGCTGCTGTCGCCGACGACCTTCTTTCTCCTCGTCGTCGACGTGGTCTACGCCTTCTTCGACACCTTCGGCATCATTCACGCCGTGACCGCCGGCGGCCCCGCCAAGGCGACCGAAATCCTGGTCTACAAGGTTTTCTATGACGGCGTCGTCGCGCTCGACCTCGGCGGCTCGGCGGCGGAGTCGGTGATCCTCATGGCCATCGTCATCGCGCTCACGGCGGTCCAATTCCGCTTCGTCGAGCGCCGGGTGCATTACGGATGAGTGCGCGCGCCAG
>DASVOY010000117.1:0-4361 GCA_036383115.1 Allostellaceae bacterium | reverse complement strand
ACGTTCTCGCGCACGCTCATCGAGGCGTAGCTCTGAGTGATCTGGAAGGTGCGCCCGACGCCGAGGCGCCAGACCTGGCGCGGCTTGAGCCCGGTGATGTCGCGCCCGGCGAAGTGCACACGCCCGGCATCGGGGCGGATCTGGCCGTTGAGCATGTTGAAGCAGGTGGTCTTGCCGGCGCCATTGGGGCCGATGAGGGCGAGGAACTCGCCTTCTTCGAGCGCGAAGCTCACCCCGGCGACCGCACGCAGCCCGCCATAGGATTTCGCCAGCCCATCGACGGCGAGGATGGTCATCCCTCGGCCTCCCGCGTCCGCCGCCACCTGGTGCGCCAGCGCTGCGCAAATCCCACCACTCCCTCCGGGAAGGCGAGGACGATCAGGATGATGACGAGACCGAGCACCAGGCGCCAGAGATCGGTCGCTCGCGCGATCTCCTCCTGCAATCCCACGAACAGCACGGTGCCGACGAGCGGCCCGGCGAGCGTGTGGACGCCGCCCAGCAGCACCATCAGCAGCGCATCGACCGAGCGCGAGATGCCGATATAGGTCGGGAACACGCTGCCCTTGGCGTAGGCGAAGAGCCCGCCGGCGAGGCCGGCGAAGAGCCCGGCGACGATCAAGGCGATCCAGCGCACCAGCATCAGGTCGATCCCGGCCGCCTCGGCGCGGAGCGGCGCGTCGCGCCCGGCGCGCAGCGCATAGCCGAGCGGCGCGAAGATGATGCGCCGCATCATCCAGACGCCGCCGCTGCAGAGCGCTAGCGCCAAGAGGTAGAACACCGTCTTGCTGCGTGCCCATTCCGCCGGCCAGACGCCGAGAATGCCGTTGTCGCCGCCGGTGACGTCGGTCCACTGGAAGGCGACGGACCAGACGATCTGTGCGACCGCCAGGGTCAGCATGGCGAGATAGACGCCGGAGAGGCGCACGCAGAACCAGCCGCACGCGATGCCGAGGAGCGCCGCGGCAACAGGCGCGGCGGCGATGCCGACCAGCATCGGCGCACCGCCATTGTGGGCGGCAAGCGCGGCGCCATAGGCGCCGAGCCCGAAGAAGGCGGCGTGGCCGAAGGATGCCATGCCGCCCGGGCCCATCATGAAATGCAGCGACGCCGCGAACAGCGCGAGGATGACGATCTCGGTCAGCAGCGTCAGCGTGTAACCGCCGATGAGCGGCGGCACGCAGACGAGCAGCGCCAGGGCGGGCAGCCACCAGCGCCAGGAGCCCCGTTGCGGCGCCCGCAGCACGTCGCCGGCGGCGACGCGCGGCTCGGGCAGCGGGCGCCCGAACAGCCCGTAGGGGCGGAAGGCGAGCACGACGGCCATGACCAGGAAGATCGTCACCAGCGTCGCCTTCGGGAAGGCGACGATGCCGAACGCCTGCACCACCGCCACCAGCAGAGCCGCGACATAGGCGCCGGTGATGCTGCCCATCCCGCCCACGACGACGACGACGAAGGCCTCGACGATGATGGCGAGATCCATCTGCAGGTTGGCCGCCTCGCGCGGCAGCTGCAGCGCGCCGCCCAGCCCCGCCAGGAAGGAGCCCAGGAAGAACACGCCGGTGAAGAGCCGGCTCTGGTTGATGCCGAGCGCGCTCACCATGTCGCGGTCCTGCGTCGCCGCCCGCACCAGCGCCCCCCAGCGCGTGCGGTGGAACAGCAGCCAGAGCGCCGCCAGCACCGCCGGGCCGACGGCGATGAGCAGCAGATCGTATTGCGGGAAGGCGCGACCCAATATGTCGACCGCGCCGCGCAGGCCCGGCGGGCGCGGCGCGAGCAGTTCCTCGGCGCCCCAGATTTTGAGCGTGAGGTCGGCGACGACGAGCACGACGCCGAAGGTGGCGAGGAGCTGGAACAGCTCCGGCGCGCGATAGATGCGCTTCAGCAGCACGATCTCGACCAGCGTGCCGAGCACCGCCACCGCGAGCGCCGCCAGAACCATGCCGCCCCAGAAACCCAGCGGCGTGCGCGGCAGCCACGCCGCCAGCGTGTAAGCGATATAGGCGCCCAGCATGTAGAACGAGCCGTGCGCGAAATTGACGATCCGCATCACGCCGAAGATGATCGACAGTCCCGACGCGACCAGGAAGAGCGACGAGGCGCTCGCCAGGCCGTTGAGGAGCTGTATCAGGACGAAGGTCAAAAGCGTTGCTTCTCCCGGCACGCCCCCTGCCCGCTCGCCGTCCGCCTCTGTCTACTTCGCCGGCCGCAACTTGGCCACCTCGGCATCGCTCGGCAGATAGTTCTTGCCGTCATCGTAGTGGAAATCGACCATCACGCCCTTGCCGTCACGAACCGCGGTCTTGCCGACATAGGCGCCCATGGTCGATTGATGGTCGACGGCGCGGAAGGTGATGCCGCCCAGCGGCGTCTCGACCGGAAGCCCCTCCATGGCGGCGATGAGCTTGTCGGTGTCGGTCGACCCCGCCTTGGCGATCCCCGCGGCGATCGCCTTGAAGGTGGAATAGCCCACCACCGAGCCGAGCCGCGGATAGTCGTTGAAGCGCTTCCGGTAGGCCTCGACGAACTTCTTGTGCGCTGGCGTCTCGATCGCGTACCAGGGATATCCCGTGACGATCCAACCCTCGGGCGCCTCGTCCTTGAGCGGGTCGAGATATTCGGGCTCGCCGCTAAGCGCGCTGACCACGGCGCGGCCCTTGAAGAGGCCACGCGTCGTGCCCTCGCGCACGAGCTTGATGAGGTCGCCGCCGAACTCGGCGTTGAAGATCGCCTCGGGCTTCATCTCGATCAGCGCCTCGACCGTCGGGCCGGCATCGAGCTTCTGGTTGGCCGGCCATTGCTCGCCGACCCACTGGACCTCGGGGCGCTTGGCCGAGAGCAGTTTCTTGAAATTGGCGACGAAGGACGTGCCGTATTCGTAATTGGGCGCGATCGTCGCCCACCGCTTCGCCGGCAGCTTCGCCGCCTCCTCCGCCAGCATGGCGGCCTGCATATAGGTCGAGGGCCGCAGGCGGAAGACGTAGCGGCTGCCCTTCTCCCAGACCATGGCGTCGGTCAGGGGCTCGGCGGCGACGAAGAGCACCTTGTTCTGGTTGGCGAAGTCGGCGACCGCCAGACCGACGTTGGAGAGGAAGGTGCCGGCGAGGAGTGCCACCTTCTCGTTGCCCACGAGTTCGCTGGCGGTGCGGACGGCATCCTCGGGCTTGCCCCCGTCATCGCGCGACACGATCTCGAGCTTGCGGCCGAGCACGCCTCCCCCCGCATTGATCTCTTCTACCGCCAGCTGCCAGCCATTGCGATAAGGGTGCGTGAAGGCGGCGATGGCCGAGTAGCTGTTGATCTCGCCGATCTTGATCGGCTGCTGCTGCGCCTCGGCCGGCAGCGCGGCGACAAGGCTCGCAACCAGCCCCACTGCACCGATCCAGGATATCGCTCGCGTCATTACGCTCTCCCTGTTCCCCGCATGGTTCTCGGCATGATGTCAGGCCCGCAGCGGCCCGCATAGGGGTTCCGCATCGTGCCGCCCGAGCTGCCGCATCATCGGCCCGACCACGCGGGCACGACCTTGGAGCACCAGCACCGCGCCATAGATCTTGCCCGCCCGACGCATCGCGTCTGCCCGGGCGGCCCCTCGCGCCAGCGCTTGCGCGACCGAGGCCGGAGGCAACGGACCGACACCGGTGGTGACGAGGCGCTCGCCGAGGTCGCTGCTCTCGTCAAGATCGCAGGCGCGGGCGCGGGCGATCGCGGGATGATCGATATCGACGGCGTTGGCGACCAGGGTCACCGCCGCATCCGCCGCGGCGCCGTCGCGCGCCAGCACCGTCGCGGCATCGGCGATGCCGAGCGAGAAGCTGCGGCCGCGCCAGCCGCTGGTGGCAACGCCGCGCACCGGCCAGCCGCTCTCGATGGTCGCGACACCGCTCAGCGCGGGATGGTCGAGCTCGGCGATCAGCCCGACATCGAGCCGCGTCCCCGGCGACAGGTGCAGCGCGATATCGCCGCCGTTGTTGACATAGGCCCTATCGAGGCTGCGGCCGGCGAGCATCGTCGCCAAGACCTCGTCCGCCACGGCGCCGGCCACCGCGGCCATCGGCGTGATGAAGTCGCGGCAATGCGGCCGGCACGCCGCGATCATGCGCCGCGCCACCGGCCCCGCGACGCCGGGGTGGCTCTCGTCCACCGGCCGGCGCAGCAGCGGCAACTCCGCCACCAACTCCGCCAGCACCGTGCGGAAGCGCTCCCAGGCTTGGCGATAGGCGGCGGCGATCTCGGCCGGCGCGCCGAAGCTCTCGATGACGAGGTCGATCGGCCCGTGCTGGAGATGGAGGCGCCGTCCGTCCGGCAGAAGCGCGCCGGTCCGGCCGCCGCCGATCCGCTCAGTCGTCGCCGCCATCCTC
>DASVOY010000116.1:0-1685 GCA_036383115.1 Allostellaceae bacterium | reverse complement strand
CACAAGTTCGTCACGACCTTGCCGGCCTTGTCCTTGAGCACGTAGGGACATTCGACACGCTTGAGAGCCGCTTTTGCATCCTCGCTGCCAAGCGCGGCAGCTTTCTCGTAGTAGGCTTTGGCGGCGACGGAATCCTGCGGCCCGCCGCGTCCGCTCTGGGCGAAGGCGCCCATCTGCACGAGAGCGCCGACATGGCCCTGCGCGGCCGCCTTCTCGAACAGCGCGCGTGCCGCGGCGTCGTCCTTCGGGCCGCCGATCCCGTCCGCCATCATGAGGCCGAGCTGATACTCCGCCTCGGCCGCGTTCGCCTCGGCAGCTTTGGCGAGCAGGGCGCGCGCCTTGACTGGATCGGAGGGTGCGCCGGTTGTGCCCGCGAGCGCCGCGAGATTGGTCACGCCGCGGGCATTGCCGGCCGCGGCTGCGCGCTCGAACAGCTTGCGCGCCTGCGCCTCGTCCTTGGGCACGGCCGCCCCGGTCGCATAGGCGACGCCCAGCTCGACCATCGCGGCGCTCGAGCCCTTGTCGGCCGCCTTGCGCCAGGCGGCGATCGCCTCCGCGGTCTGCCCCTCGGCCGCATAGGCGCGACCGAGCGCATACATCGCCCGGCGCGATCCTGTCCCCGCGGTCTTGCAAAATTTGATGGCGGTCGCGACGTCAGCCGGCGCGATCGCGGCCACGCCCGCGACATCACGCGGCTTGTCGGGATCGGTCGGGTCGGCGGCAATCCGGTCGCAGAGCACCAGATCGGCCGACTGTGCCCGCGCGACGGATGCGGCGTGCAGCGGCGCCATCGCGAGCGCAGCGCCGGCGAGCGCTGCATTGATCCGCTTGCTCATGCGCACCTGTCCGCTGCCGGCTCTTGGTTACGGCAAGCGGAGATTATGGCGGTGGCGCGGATCGAGCAAGGAGAGGGGCCGGAGCGCCCGGTGAGGCGAAAAATCCGCCAAATCCTTCAAATCCTTCCCATGCGCGCAAGCCTTGATTCACCCTCTTCGTGGCAAGTTCCCATCGCTGCCGCAGCGGAAACTCGCCCTTAATGGGCCACCGCTAGGGTCCGCGCACCAAAAGGGAGGGTGCCGTGAACAAATCCATGAACAAGTCCATGGTCATCGGCGGTGTCGTCATTCTCGCGCTCGGCGCCGTGGCGGCGCATGCGATCGGCATCGGCGCGGGGCCGCTCGTCCAGCGTCCGGTCGTGGCCGGTGCCAAGCCGATGACGCCGTTGCAGATGATGCGCCACGCGCGCGAGCAAGCGGATCAGAGCGTCGATTCCCCGATCTGATCATGCGCTTCGGGCGGACTACCCGCGCCCGATGAACGAGCGCATGTGGTTCGGCAGAATGGTCGCCTCGTAGAGGTTCACTTCTGCCGGCAGTGCTGCCATCAGCACCGCGACCCTCGCAACGTCCTCAGCCGCCATCACGTAGTCGTCCGGCCGCTCGCCGGCGCCTGCCGTGGTGCGGCCGCGGCGCGCCGTGAATGAGGACAGCGTCGCGCCGGGATGAATGATCGAGGCGACGATGTTGTGCTTGCGGCCGTCCATCGTGAGCTGATGGGTCATGCCTTGCAGGCCGAACTTGCTCACCGTGTAGGGCAGTGAATCGGGTCGCGGCGTCTTTGCCGACACGCTGCCGATATTGATGATGCGGCCGCCCTGCGGCGACTGTGCCTTCATGAGGCGGATC
>DASVOY010000115.1:0-1905 GCA_036383115.1 Allostellaceae bacterium | reverse complement strand
CGGCGGTGCACGGCCACACCGACAGCCCGGAATTCCGCGAACAGCTCACAAAGCTGATCAAGCAAGGCGAAATGGCCAGCTAAGCTGGCTCGCCGACGCGATGTGTATATACGGGTGCTCGCCGAGTTGCGCTGATCACGGCCGCAAGCCGCCCGAATCCGGACCGGCAAGCTCGACAGTGCTCGATGCAGCGCTTCGGTTGTGCGCCGAGTATTCGAATCTCCATCTGCCGCGAGCCGCAGCAGGGCAAGGGACGGGCGCCAGAGGCGCGATCTGAAGACGGTGGCCAGGCATCGCCGGTGGGCGCTCGCGTGCCCGCGTCGCCGCTATGAGCCCGCCGTCTCGGGGAGCTTCCCGCTCCGCTCGATCTCATCGGCTTTCGACTCGTATTTTGCGGCAAGTGCGAGGAGCTGGTCTTTCCGATGCCTCCCCCTCGTGCGCTCGGCGAGATCACGTGTCCGCTTGGCCAGATCGCGGAGCGCTTCCACTTCAAACCGGACCGCGTTCATCAGCAGTGCTTCGCCGGGCAAGACGAATGCTCAATGAAAGGATCAGCCCGCTTCGGCAGGGTCGCCTTACTGCGCCTTGACGGGCTCATGCCTTGTCATGACTGCTTGCCGAGCCGTGGGGGGCGAATAATACCGCTAGGGGCAATCGCCGTCGATTCATAGCCGCCGACGGCGCCCTCATCGAGTTCCAGAGCGTCGTCGACGCCGTTCGTTCCGCCGTCGAGATCCAGCACGGGATGATCGAGCGCAATGTTGGCGTGCCGCCGGAAAATGGCGCGCCCGGAGAGATTCGAACTCCCAACCCCCAGATCCGTAGTCTGGTGCTCTATCCAGTTGAGCTACGGGCGCATGCCTTGGGGAGGGCGGAAACTAGCGGCAACGCCGGGCGAAGGCAAGACGGGATTGCCGGCGGGCGCCGCCGCCGGCGCGACGCGCTTCCGGCGCGCAGGACGATTGCGTAATATCCGCGAGCCACGCCGGTTGCGCCGCCGCCGGCGCGTCGCTCTGCGTTGATCCCTCGCCGAGGAGGCCGAGCCCCTGACCGCCGCCCCGACCCCGACCAAGACCTTCCCGGTGAGCTGGGACGAGCTGCACCGGCATTCGCGGGCGCTCGCCTGGCGGCTCATCGAATTGGGGCCGTGGCAGGGGATCATCGCGGTGACGCGCGGCGGGCTGGTGCCGGCCGCCATCGTCGCGCGCGAGCTCGATGTGCGGCTGGTGGACACGGTGTGCATCGCCAGCTACGCGGCGCGCCAGCAGGGCGCGGTGGACAGCGACCGCGGCGCGGTCACGGTGCTGAAGCGCATCGAGGGCGATGGCGCGGGCTATCTCATCATCGACGATCTCGTCGACACCGGCGAGACCGCGCGCGTGGTGCGGGACATGCTGCCCAAGGCGCATTTCGCCACGGTCTACGCCAAGCCCGCCGGGAGGCCGCTGGTCGACACCTTCGTCACCGAGGTGAGCCAGGATACCTGGATCCTCTTCCCTTGGGAGATCGCGCCGCAATTCGCGCCGCCCGTCGCCACCATGCACGGGAGATGAGAACAGCCGGCGGCATCGCGCTTGCGATCCTGCTCGCGCTGCTCGCCGGGGCGCCCGCCGCGGCCGAGGCGCCCGCGCCGGAAGCATCGACCGGGCGGACAGCGCAGCACGCCGCGCTGGCGAAGCGCGACATGGTGGTCGCTGCCAACCCGATCGCCGCGGCGGCGGGGCGCGACGTGCTGCGCCAGGGCGGCAGCGCTGTCGATGCGGCGATCGCGACGCAGCTCGTGCTCAACCTGGCCGAGCCGCAATCCTCCGGCATCGGCGGCGGCGCCTTCCTCGTCTACTGGTCGGCGGCGGAGCGGCGCGTCGTCACCTTCGACGGGCGCGAGACGGCGCCAGCGGCGGCGCG
>DASVOY010000114.1:0-5033 GCA_036383115.1 Allostellaceae bacterium | reverse complement strand
CCTATGCCGCGATGCACGCGCTGGGCTGGCGTCCTGCCTGGTGGAGCGGTGCCGGCGGCCTCGCCGCCGATCTGCTGCTGCTCGATTTTCTCATCTACTGGTGGCATCGCGCCAACCACGTTGTGCCGTTTCTGTGGCGTTTCCACGGCGTGCATCACCTCGACCGCTTCCTCGATACCAGCTCGGCGGTGCGCTTCCACTTCGGCGAGGTGTTGCTCTCCGCGCTGGCGCGCGCCGGGGTGGTCGTGCTGCTCGCGATTCCCTTGAGCTCGGTGCTCGCCTTCGAGGCGCTGGTGCTGATGGCGGCGATGTTCCACCATTCGAATCTGCGCCTCCCGTCGCGGCTCGAGCGCGCCCTGGCACTCGTGGTGGTGACGCCCTCGATCCATTGGGTGCATCACCATCGCGTCCGCGCCGATACGGACTCGAACTATTGCACCATCCTGAGCCTGTGGGACCGCCTCTTCGCCAGCCGCTCGCCGCATTCGCGCACGCTCGACATGCCGATCGGCGTCGAGGCGCGCGAGGAGCAGACGCTGCTCGGCCTCGTCGCCGCGCCGTTCCGCTGAGAGCCGCGAGGGTTGGCCGGCACTTGGCCCCGGTCGCGACATCCGTTAACGTCTGAGGCAATCGGCGCAGAACCGATGATCGGGAGGGAACATCCATGGTCCATGATCATGACGAGACGTGCAGCCTGAGTTCGCGCCGGCAGGTGCTGGCGGCACTGGCGGCGCTGGGCGCGAGCGCGGTGGTGCCGGCGCGCGCCCAGGCGGAAGAGATGGCGGCAGCGTCCAATGCGCGCCGCATCGATGTTCATCACCATTTCTTTCCGCCGGAATATCTCGAGTCCTTGGCCGCCTGGAACAAGCAGGAGGGGATAGCTCCCGGGCTGCAGCCGCCGCAGCGCGACTGGACAGTCGCCAAGGCGCTCGAGGACATGGACAGGAACGGCGTCGCCACCGCCGTGCTGTCGATCTCCACGCCCGGCACCTATTTCGGCGACAAGGAACAGGCGCGGCGCATGGCGCGGCTCTGCAACGAGTACGCCGCGCAAATGGGTCGCGACCATGCCAGACGCTTCGGCCTCTTCGCCTCCGTGCCAATGCCGGATGTCGATGGCACGCTGCGCGAGATCGAATACGCGCTCGACACGCTCAAGGCCGACGGCATCGGCTTCATGACCAGCTACGACGACCTCTACCCCGGCGACAAGCGCTTCGAGCCGGTGTTCACGGAGCTGAACCGCCGCAAGGCCGTGGCCTATTTCCACCCGCTCGCGGCGCCGTGCTGCGGCCATGCGGTGCCCGGCGTGCCGGCCTCGCTGATCGAGTATCCGCACGACACCGCGCGTGCCGTGGTAAGCCTTCTCTTCGGTGGCGCCTTGGCGCGGCACAAGGACGTGCGCTTCATCTTCTCGCATGCCGGCGCCTCGATCCCGGTGCTCGCCGGCCGCATCGCCGCGGGCTCGCGGGCGCGCAAGGACCTCGCGGAGATCGCGCCCGATGGGGTCGAGAACCAGCTCAGGAAGCTGCATTACGACACCGCCAATTCCGCCTATCGGCCGACCATGGCGGCGCTGCTCGCCTTCGTGCCGGCCTCGCAGGTGCTGTTCGGCAGCGATTTCCCCTATTACACGATCACGCAGAACGCGGAGGGCTTCACCAAGCTCGATCTGGCCGCCGCCGACCGCGGCGCCATCGAGCGCGGCAACGCGCAACGGCTGATGCCGCGGCTCAAGGCATAGCCGTCCCGGCCGCTGCCGCCGCCCGGCGCCCCGTGAATGGATTGGTAACCAGTTTGCGCCGATGCTGCGTTGCGTATCCTTGGCAGGGGGCAGGCAATGTCCGTCTCGGCTGGCCGCGACCGGGACCGTGGCCGGGCTTCGCGCGGCACCGGCTTCATGCACCCAACGGCGCATGACGAGCAGGAGCTGTGGTTCTCCACGAGCTATCTCTGGCCCTTCTTGCTCCTGCTGCCGGCGGTCGTGTGCTATTACGCGGCCTTGACCCGGTATCGGCTGCCGTTCCTCTCGACCCAATGGCTGTTCGTCCTCGCCATCGGCACCGTGTTCCTGGTGGCGGCGGCCTTTTTCCTACTCTTCCGCGAGAGTCTCGTCCTCAACCTGGCGAACCACAGCTACGCGCATCGCCGCGGCTATTGGCCCAATCCCACCACGCGGGAAGGCCCGCTGAACGAGTTCCAGGCCGTCGCGCTAGACCCCCGGCCGGCCCGTGGCAAGGAGGCGCCGAGCTGGGTCGTCTCGCTGCAATTCCTCGATCCCGCCCGCCGGATCGGCATCGCCAGCTTCTCCGGCGGGGCAAAGAACGCCTATGCCTTCGCCAATGAGCTGGCCCTGAAGCTCCACCTGCCCGTCCTCGATCGATCGGGCGGGGAGGATCAGACCACAGCCTGGTCGGAGATCGACACGCCGCTCGTCGCCCGGCCGAGGCTCGCGCCCAGCAGCCTCACGGCGCCGCCCAGCGGCGAGATCAGGCTTTCCGGCCACGCTCCGGACCGGCTGATCGAGCTGCCGCCGATAGGAATCAATCTGGGCGTCGTCTTCCTGGCGGCGCTGCCGGCGATCATGATCTGGCTCGGGTATGTCGCGTTGACCCAAAGCAATGGGCGCCCGATGGTCCAGGCGGTCCACCGCCAGCTTCACCAGCAGGTCCAGCACCCGGTCCTGAGCCCCTGGGCCTGGGCCATCGCCATGTTCGCCCTGGCCGGGCTCTGCATCGCCTGTCTGCTGTTCTTGTGCGTCGCCCGCTGGCAGATCCGCGAGACCGCGGACAGCATCGTCGTCACCAGCCGGGCCTTCGGCCTCCGCCTGCGCCGGCGCGCCTTCCGCAAGAACGAGATCGTGGCGATCGAGCTCAAGCCGACGCCGGCCGGACGCTCGGTGCTCTATGACGTGCAGATCCGCTCCAGCGGAAAGCTCCTGACCCTCGGCACGACGCTGACACAGGACGGCGCCAAGTGGCTCGAGCAGGCGATGCTGTCGATGCTCGTCGCCGCCTGAGGACGAGCGCCGCTCAGCGCGGTCGCGGCGCGGTGCGCTGATCGGTCCAGACGAAGAGCAGCGGCGAGAGCTGGACCCCGTAATGCGGGTCCTGGAGGGTGACCGTGATCGGCTTCTGCTGTGCATCGATCACCGTCCACTGGCGCAGCTCTAGCGGGCGGTCGCTCAGCACCAGCGTCAGGCTGCCGAGATCGGGCTGCTTGGTCTCGGTCATGGCGATGCGCAGCACGCCCGGGTCGCGCTTCAGCCCGGTGATGGTGACGTCGCCGCTGAGCCTGATGTCCGGGCGCAGCAGGAACCAAGCGGGCGTGTCCTTGACGCCGATCTGGGACAGCTGATCGAGCTTCTTGTCCCAGTAATAGACGGTATCGGCGGTGCAGACGATCAGTATGGGCACGGGATCGTCATAGACGATGCGCATCTTGCCGGGGCGCTGCAGATAGATCGTGCCCGACGCGACGCCGCCATCCTGGGAGAATTGCTGGAAGCGCGACTGCAGCGTCTTGATGCCATCGAGGTAGTCCTGCACTCGCCTGAGCTCCGCCTGATCGTCGGGCGTGAGCGTCGCGGCGCGCGGCGCGGCGGCGCGGGCGGGCACGGGCAACGCAGCAAGAGCGGCGAAGGCCGCGGCGGAAGCAAGCAACCGCCGGCGCGGCAGAAGCGGGGTGTGATCCTTTGTCATGAGCATTCTACGGTATGGGAACGCCGAGCGTTCCCGCGAAGGAAAACGGTGCGCTGCGCGACCGCAGGCAGCTCAGGCGGAGAATAGGAACCGGCCCGCGCCAGATCAATCGATGTTGCGCGCGAGCACCTCGCGCTTGCCGACGTGGTTGGCCGGGCTCACCACGCCCTCGGTCTCCATGCGCTCGATGATGCGCGCGGCGCGGTTGTAGCCGATCTGCAGGTGGCGCTGCACGAAGCTGGTCGAGGCCTTGCGCTCGCGGCAGACCAGCGCCACCGCCTGGTCGTAGAGCGCGTCGCCCGAGCCGCCCTCCTCGCCGGCGAAGGCCTCGGCGCCCTCTTCTTCGTCGTCCTTGGTGATCTCGTCGACATAAACGGGCGGGCTGCCATGATCCTTGAGGAAACGGACGACGCCCTCGACCTCCTGGTCGGAGACGAAGGGCCCGTGCACGCGGGTGATGCGCCCGCCCCCGGCCATGTAGAGCATGTCGCCGCGCCCGAGGAGCTGCTCAGCGCCGGCCTCGCCGAGGATGGTGCGGCTGTCGATCTTCGAGGTGACCTGGAAGCTGATACGGGTCGGGAAGTTCGCCTTGATCGTCCCGGTGATGACGTCGACCGAGGGGCGTTGCGTCGCCATGACGATGTGGATGCCGGCGGCGCGCGCCATCTGCGCCAGGCGCTGGATCGCCGCCTCGATGTCCTTCCCCGCCATCAGCATGAGGTCCGCCATCTCATCGACGACGACGATGATGAGCGGCAAGGGCGCGGTGTCGAGCGGCTGGTCCTCGAAGACGGGCTGCCCGGTCTCGGCGTGGAAGCCGGTCTGCACCCGGCGCGTCAGGTTCTCGCCCTTGGCCTCGGCCTCGGCCAGGCGCTGGTTGTAGCCCTCGATGTTGCGCACCCCGAGCTTCGACATGGCGCGGTAGCGGTTCTCCATCTCGCGCACCGTCCATTTGAGCGCGACGACTGCCTTGCGCGGATCGGTCACCACCGGGCAGAGCAGATGCGGGATGCCGTCATAGACGGAGAGCTCCAGCATCTTCGGGTCGATCATGATGAAGCGGCACTGCTCCGGCGGCATGCGGTAGAGCACGGACAAGATCATGGTGTTGATGCCGACCGACTTACCCGATCCGGTCGTGCCGGCGATGAGGAGATGTGGCATGCGCGCGAGGTCGGCGATCACCGGCGCACCACCGATGTCCTTGCCGAGGACGAGCGTGAGCCGCGCCGCGGTGCGCTCATAGGCGTCCGAGGAGAGCAGCTCGCGCAGATAGACCGTCTCCGCCTTGGCGTTGGGCAGCTCGATGCCGATGACGTTGCGCCCGGGGAT
>DASVOY010000113.1:0-3167 GCA_036383115.1 Allostellaceae bacterium | reverse complement strand
CCGCGCAGCCGCCGAGCGCTTCCTCGCCGAGGTCGACAGCGCCATCGTGCTGCAGAACGCCTCGACGCAATTCGCCGATGGCGGCGAGTTCGGCATGGGCGCCGAGATCGGCATCTCGACCGGCAAGCTGCCGCCGCGCGGCCCCGTCGGCGCCGAACAATTGACCAGCTACAAATACGTCGTCCGCGGCACCGGCCAGGTCCGGCCCTGAACCACATGCCTTAGCCTCCGGAACACAACAAGAACTAGCTGGAGGCTCAGATAGTTGGCCATAGCGCAATTCCGAGCCGGGAGATCATCGTTTTGTCTGCAGTTGCACAAGCCCGGCCATGACGCCGTGGTTGTGATCCCGACTGAACGAAATCCGCTCTAGCGCCCACCTATGCAGTTAATTGCAACCCGCCCATAATGGCCTTCCTGACGGGGGTTCAGCATGGCGCGACGAAGCAGCGGCCGACCAACAAAGACCCAGGCCGACAAATTCGCCGAGACCGCCCGCGAGATCGGCGCGGACGAGGACGCCTTCAAGCGCAAGCTGGAAAAGATCGCGAAGGCGAAGCCCAAGGACGAGCGGGGGAAGGAGTGACGCTGTTCCCGGAGCCGCCGAAGGGCGGATACAGCGGAATGACTGTCAACGAGCGGCTCTTTGAAGTTGGGCGTATCGATCAATTTGACGAAGCCGCTCGCCAGGGGAACCGGGAGCTAATGATCGCCTTACTTGTCGAGGTAGAGATCAGCCCACAAGACGCGGCATGGACAGCCGATGCGATCTTAGCCCACCCGACGAGAAACGGCAGGATCAAGCCCTAGGCGTGGTTTGCAAACTCCAGTATCGCGACGAAGAAGCCCCGCGCCGGTCGAGACGCGGGGCTTCTCCGCTACGCCGCTACTTGCAGGCTTTCGGGCCCGGCGTGTACGGGTGCTGCTCGCAATTCGACCAGTCCATCTTCTCTTGGCTGGTCGGCGTGTTGACTTGCGCTTGGGCGGGCGGCGTGCTGCTGCCGCTGCTCTCGTAACCGCGGTCGCGATCCCGCCACGAGCATCCCGCCAGGCCGGCAATCATCATGCATACCAAAACTGTCTTTTTCATTCTGGCCTCCCAGGGTTGACAATTTTGCTAACATGATCGGCCAAAGCTGAGGTTCCCGCTTCAAGCAGACGGTTTCTTGGGGGGAAGTTGACACCGCAATACGCCGCACGGAATCCGAACCGGCCGGTTGATCCGTTGCGGTTGACAGCGCGGCGTTTTTCCTCTGAATTGGTCCCGGTCCGCCTTAGCCCCTTGATCCCGCGCCGACATTCGCCGTAGCCCCCGTGGTGCGCCCCTGAACGCTCTGCGCCCGAGCCTCGGCGAGCTGCCGCCCCGACGGGTCGGCCTGCTCGGCGGCTCCTTCAACCCCGCCCATGAGGGCCATCGCCATGTCAGCCTCGAGGCGCTGAAGCGCCTCGACCTCGACGAGGTCTGGTGGCTGGTGGCACCGCAGAACCCGCTGAAGCCGCCGCGAGGCATGGCGCCCTTCGCCAAGCGCTTCGCCGCGGCCTCGCGCCTCGCCGACCACCCCCGGATCAAGGTGCTCGATCTCGAGAAGCGGCTCGGCACCCGCTACACGGCCGATACCGTCGCCGCCCTGCAGCGGCTCTTCCCGCGCACCCGCTTCGTCTGGCTCATGGGTGCCGACAATTTGGCGCAAATCCGCCACTGGGACCGCTGGACGGACATCTTCTCCCGTGTTCCCATTGCAGTCTTCGCCAGGCCTACCTATTGTCTTAAAGGACTGGCCGAGCTGGCGGCGAAGCGGTATGCGCGCCAGCGGGTGGCGCCCGCGGCGGCACGACGCCTCGCGGAACTGGCCCCGCCCGCCTGGGCGTTCCTGCCGATAAGGCTCGACACGAGCTCGGCCACGGCGATCCGCTCGTACCGGACGCCTTCGCGCAAGGCAAAGGGGCGGCGGAAGCAAAGCAAGAGGAGGTGACCCCCATACCGCGCATCAAGTCCAGGCCGCGTCCCGACGCGGCAGCTTCTCAAGCGCTTCTCGACCTTACCGAGAAGACCCTCGCAGACGGCAAGGCCGAAGAGCTTGTCGTCATCGACCTCCAAGGCAAAACCGGCATCGCCGACTACATGGTCATCGCCACCGGCCGCTCGCAGCGCCAGGTGGTGGCTCTGGCCGAGCGCCTGCTCGAGGCGCTCAAGGAGATTGGCCATGGCCGCGCCGCCGCCGAGGGCCTCCCCCACGGCGACTGGGTGCTGATCGATGCCGGGGACGTCATCGTCCATATCTTCCGCCCCGAGGTGCGCAGCTTCTACAACCTCGAGAAGATGTGGGGCGCGACGCTCGGCGACCCGGCCATCGTGCTGGCCTGAACCCGTCGCGGGGCGCGGCACGGCATGCGCCTCCATATCATCGCCGTCGGCCGGCTGAAGCCGGGGCCGCACGAGGCGCTGGCGCGGCATTATGCCGAGCGCCTGGGGTGGCCGCTCACGGTCCGCGAAGTCGAGGAAAAGCGGCCGCTGTCGCCGCCGGAGCTCAAGGGGCGCGAAGGCGCCCTGCTCCTCGCCGCCCTGCCGCAAGGCGCCACGGTCGTGGCACTCGACGAGCGCGGCAAATCCCTGACCAGCGCAGGCTTCGCCGAGCGCCTCGCCGCGTGGCGCGACGGCGGTGTTGCCGACCTCGCCTTCCTGATCGGCGGCGCCGACGGGCTTGCCGATCCCGTCCGCCGGAAAGCGCAGCTCGTTCTGTCATTGGGCGCCATGACCTGGCCGCACCTCATGGTCCGCGGCATGCTCCTGGAGCAGCTCTACCGCGCCCAGCAGATCCTTGCGGGACACCCCTATCATCGTCGGTAGGAAAGCGTTAACGGCCGCCTTGCTAGCAAGAGGCCGAACCCTAGCCTTGGTCGTGCTGATTCTTTAAAAATGAGGCGACATATCGCATCGGCCAAATTTGGCTCGGTCGTCTTCCCTTTCTCAACTCAGATTGTCGTCTGACAATCTTTTGCGATGAAGGTACTTATCCGCAATCGCATTCGCGAATCGTGGCCCGGTTACATCTCTCTACTTCCGCCGCGCAGGCGCCGTTACATGCCCTCGCGCTGGGTTCAAGCGAAAGGAAACAGCGCGACGCTCGCCAAGATCATTCGGTTCTACAATCTCGAGACCGGCAACC
>DASVOY010000112.1:0-11156 GCA_036383115.1 Allostellaceae bacterium | reverse complement strand
CGCGAACTTGGCCGACGGTGCGTCGGATGAAGCCCTTGCTCACCGGGAAGTGCTTCTTCAAGCCGGCGACGTCCAGCACCGGCATGTCGAGGGGCGCGGGCTGCTGCCGCCGGCCGTGCGGACTGGTCATGACGCGCAAAGCCGCTCCGAATGCCAGCAGGCCGCCCAATGTCCCGGCCGCTTCTCCTCATACGCCGGCTGCTGCACCCGGCAGCGATCGTCGGCAAAGGCGCAGCGCGGCGCGAAGGCGCAGCCCGGCGGCAGGTCGGCGAGCGAGGGCACCATGCCGGGAATCTCCTTGAGCTGCTCCGGCGCGTTGCCGGGCACGCCACCGATGAGGGGCAGGCGCGGGATCGAGGCCAGGAGTCCGTGGGTGTACGGATGCTGCGGCTCGTCGAAGAGCGCGCCGACCTCGGCTTCCTCGACCTTTCTGCCGGCATACATCACGAGCACCCGCTGCGCCGTCTCGGCGACGACGCCGAGATCGTGCGTGATGAGAATGATGGCGGTGCCGAGCTCCTGCTGCAGTCCCAGCATCAGGTCGAGGATCTGCGCCTGGATGGTGACGTCGAGGGCGGTGGTGGGCTCGTCGGCGATGAGGACCTTCGGGTTGCAGGCGAGCGCCATGGCGATCATCGCGCGCTGCCGCATGCCGCCGGAGAGCTGGTGCGGATACTCCTTGGCACGCCGCGCGGGCTCCGGAATCCGCACCAGCCGCAGCATCTCCACCGCCTTCTCCAGCGCGGCCGACTTCGACAGGTCCTGGTGCAGCCACACCGCCTCGCCGATCTGGCTGCCGATGGTGAGCACGGGGTTGAGCGAGGTCATCGGCTCCTGGAAGATCATCGAGATGTCGTTGCCGCGCACCGCGCGCATCGCCGCCTCGTCGAGCCGCAGCAGGTCCCGGCCGTCGAGCTTGACCGAGCCGCCGACGATCCGGCCCGGCGGACTGGGCACGAGCCGCATCAGCGACAGCGCCGTCACGCTCTTGCCGCAGCCGGACTCGCCGACGACGGCCAGCGTCTCGCCGCGCGCGAGCGAGAACGAGACGTCGTCGACGACGCGCATGACGCCCGCGCCGGCGGGAAAGACGGTGCGCAGCCCCTCGACCTCGAGCACCGTGCCGGTGGTGGCGGCCGGCACGGCGTCCCTCTGCTCCGCGCCCATCAGCCGCGCTGCCGCGGATCGAGGATGTCGCGCAGCGCGTCGCCCAGCAGGTTGGTGCCGAACACCGTGAGGCTGATGGCAACGCCGGGGAAGATCACCAGCCACGGCGCGGTCCGCACATATTCCGCCGCCGATTCCGACAGCATCCTGCCCCAGGAGGGATGCGGCTCGGGGATGCCGAGCCCGAGGAAGGAGAGCGATGCCTCCGTCAGGATCGCCGCGCCGAGCTGCGCCGTCGCCAGCACGATCAGCGGCGCCAGCGTGTTGGGGAGCACGTGGCGCAGCGCGATGCGCAGCTCGCTCATGCCGACTGCCTTCGCCGCCTCGACGAAAGGCTGCTCGCGCAGGGTCAGCGTGTTGGAGCGGACGACGCGCGCGGCATAGGGGATGAGCGGGATGGCGATGGCGATGATGGTGTTCTGGAGCGACGGCCCGAGCGATGCCGCCATGACCAGCGCCAGCACCAGCAGCGGCAGCGCCTGCAGGATGTCGACGACGCGCTGCACCACGAGATCGACCCAGCCGCCGAGATAGCCCGAGGTCAGTCCCAGCGCCACGCCGAGGATGCAGCCGAGCAAGGTCGAGCCGAGGCCGACGGCGAGCGAGATGCGGGCGCCGTAGACGATCCGGCTGAAGACGTCGCGGCCCATGAAATCGGCGCCGAGCCAATGCTGCGCCGAGGGCGGCGCCAGCGAGATCGACGCATTCGTCTGCAGCGGATCGTGAGTCGTGATGGCGCCGGCGAAGATGGCGGCAAGGACGAACACCGCCATGATGACGGCGCCGACCGCGCCCAGGGGATGGCGCGACACGAAGAAGCGGAGATTGCTCCAGGTGCCGTCGATCCTGGCCCCTGCCCTCGCCAATCCCGCTTCGAAATCGACATGCATGTCACGCACCAATCAATTGGCGTATCGGATGCGCGGGTCGAGCACGGCATAGAGCAGGTCGACGATGAAGTTGACGACGACCACGATCACGGCGATGAGCATCACCAGGTTCTGCACGACGGGGTAATCGCGCCAGCGGATGGCCTCGACCAGGAAGCGGGCCACCCCGGGGATGTTGAAGACCGTTTCGGTCACGATCAGCCCGCCGATCAGGAAGGCCGCTTCGATGCCGATGACCGTGACGAGCGGCAGGACCGCGTTGCGCAGCGCGTGGTGATAATTGACCGTGCGTTCGGACGCGCCCTTCGACCGCGCCGTGCGGATGTAGTCCTGCCGCAACACTTCGAGCATGGCCGATCGCGTCAGGCGCATGAGCAGCGCCGAGCTGCGGAAGCCCACGGCGGCGGCGGGAATGCTGTAGAGGAGCAGCTCGTCCCAGACGCTCTTCGGCGGGTCGGTATAGATGGGGATGGTGCCGAAGGCGGCGACGAACGCCATCAGGATGAGGAGCCCGAGCCAGAAGGCGGGCATGGAGAGGCCGCTCAGACTCAAGACGCGCAGCAGGTAATCGAGCGCCGTGTTCTGCCGGACGGCGCTGACGACGCCGAGCGGAACGCCCAGCAGCACCGAGAAGGCCAGCGCCAGCGCCGCGAGCTTCGCCGTGATGGGAATGCGCGGCGCGATCTCCTCGATGGCCGGGCGCTCGGTCTTGTAGGAATAGCCGAGATCGCCCTCGATCATGCCGCCGATCCAGGCGGCGTATTGCACGGGTATCGGCCGGTCGAGCCCGAGCTCCCGCTCGATCTGCTGCTTTTCCGCCGGGTTTATCAGCCCGGCGGAATCGAAGAGGATGTCGGCGATGTTGCCCGGCAGCAGCCGCAGCAGCACGAAGATGATCACCGAGATCCCGAACAGGGTCACGATCATCAGCGAGAAACGCCGCGCCAGATAGCCTAGCAAGACCCCGCCTCCGGGAGGGCTACTTGTCCAGCCACACGTCCTCGTAGCGATAGCCATTGTAGGAGCTGTTCACCATGACGGTGATGTCCTTGACATAAGGCTGCCAGCAGGTGGCATTGCGGCCGTGGAAGATGATCGGCCGCGCCACGTCCTCCTGCAGCTGCTTGTCGATCTCCCACACCATCTTCTTGCGCTTTTCCAGGTCGGTCTCCATGGATTGCGCATCGAACTGCTTTTCCAGGGCCTTGTTGCAGTACTGGGTGTAGTTGCGCTCCGATCCGCAGGCGTAGTTCTCGTAGAAATTCTGGTCGGGATCGTCGACCGAGTTGCCAGTGAGATTGAGGCCCAGCGCGTAGTCCTTGCGCGCGATCTTGGCGAACCAGCTGCCGGTCTCGACGACGTCGAGATCGGCGTCGATATAGATCTCCTTGAGCTGATCGATGAGGATCACGGCGGGATCGCGGTAGACGGCGAGGTTCCGCGTCGACACCTTGATGTTGAGGTGCTTGTCGGGGCCGTAACCCTGCTGCTCCATGAGCGACCGGGCCTCGGCGCGGTTCTTCTGCACGTCGGGGCCGTAGCCCGAGATCGTCTGCAGCATCTCCTTGGGCATGCCCCAGACGCCCTCCGGCCCCGGCAGCATCGATGCGCCGATATCGGCCTGACCCTCGGAGAGGATGTCGACGAAGGCCTTGCGGTCGAGCGTGAGCGCCAGCGCCTGCCTGATCTGGGGATTGTCGAAGGGCGGGGTGTCGCGGTTGATGATGATGTTGGTGCTGACGTTGATCGGCGCCATCTGGCAGACCGCCTGGGGCGCCTGCGCCTTGACGTCCTTGAGCAGCGGGACCGTGACCTCCGTCGGGAAGGTCATGTCGAGCCGGCCGGCGATGAAGGCGAGAATGGCGGTCGAGCGATTGGGAATGACGGTGAACTCGATGCCGTCGAGATAGGGCCGGCCCTTGCGCCAGTAATCCGGGTTGCGCGCCAGCTTGATCGATTCGTTCTGCTTCCACTCGACGAACTTGAAGGGGCCCGTGCCGATCGGGTGGCTGCGCATCTCGGCGGGCGAAACATGGCAGGGATAGACCGGCGAGTATCCCGAGGCGAGCAGGGCGAGGAGCGCCGGCTGCGGCCGCTTCAGGTTGAAGGTCGCCTCATAGTCGCCGTTGGTCGTGATTTCGGTCACGTTCTCATACCAGTTCTTGCGCGGGTTCTTGCGGAACTTCGCGCTCGACTTGCCCATCAGCATGTCCCAGGTGCACTTCACGTCCTTGCTCGTGAAGGGCTTGCCGTCATGCCATTTGACGCCCTGGCGCAGCTTGAAGGTGAGCCTGGTCTTGTCGTCGTTCAGCGACCAGCTGGTGGCCAGCTCCGGCACGATCGACTGCAGGCTGTTCTGCGCGACATGCTGGTCGTAGATGACGAGGTTGTTGAAGACCGGCATGAACGGCACGTTGGTCGAGTAGGTCGCCTCCTCGTGGATCGAGGCGCTGCCGGGGTTCTCGCGGTGATACATTTTCAGGACGCCGCCCGGCTTCGGCTCGCCGGCAAAAGCCGAAGCGACCACCGATACCCCGACCACGAGCGCGCCTGCCGTGACGAATCGACGAAATGCCCGATGCATGCGGATCCAAGCCTCCCTGCTATAGCCCCGGGATGTCGCCGTTAACCGTCTTCGTGCCGAGCCGTTGGCCGGCGCCACCCGCAGATTTTTTTGGGAAGGCGTGGGTTCTAGCCCACGCCTTCGCCCGGCGGCACCGCTTCGGCGGGACCTGCCGGACCGCGGCAGGTTAGCACACATCGGCCGCCGGGATAGCGCGTTTTGCGCTAGGTCGTGCGCGCCGGACAACGGCGCCGCGTCGCCGCGCGGTCGCCGCGCAGCTGGTCGGCGGAGCCATGGTAGACGATGAACAGCAAGGCGGCGGAAGCGGTCATCGCTGGCCGTGCGTCTGCCGCGCGCCCAAATACCAGTCGAGGATCTGCTCGCCGGTCCAGAACGCCACGTCGCCGCGCCGGCCGATGTCCTCGATGACCTGGCGGAAGTATTTGAGGCGGTGCGGCGCGCCCATGATGTAAGGGTGCACGACCAGCGCCATGACGCGCGCCGAATTGGCGGAGTCCTCGTGGAGCTGCTCGAACTGGTCGATGGCGCGGCGGTAGTACTCGATCCCCTGGTGATGCTGGATCAGCATCATCGCGACGTCGTTGCATTCCTGCGTGTAGGGGATGCCGATGATCGGCTTCGTCCGCGTCTTCAGCGTCACCGGCTGGTCGTCGAGCACCCAGTCGCAGACATAATCATAGCCCTCCTCGGCCAGGAGGTCGGGCGTCTCCCAGGTCTCGGTCAGGCCGGGGCCGAGCCAGCCGCGCGGGCGCCTGCCGGTGAAGGCGGCGATCGCCGCCGTGGTCTGGCGGATCGCCTCGCGCTCGTTCTCGACCTTCTGCATGCTGCGCTGAATGAAGCCATGACCGAGGAACTCCCAGGAGCGCTCGTGCGCCGCCTCGGCGATCGGCGCGTAGGTCTTGATGCAGGAGCCGTTCAAGGCGAGCACCGCCTTGACCTGGGCGCGGTCGAGCACGTCGAGCATGCGCCAGAATCCGACGCGATTGCCGTATTCGTGCCAGGCCCAGTTGGGGATGTCCGGCATCGGCGATCCCCCCGCCGGGGGCGTCAGCACGGTGCGCGGCATCGGCTGGTTGATGTCCCACTCCTCGACATTGACGATGACCCAGCAGACCATGCGCAGGCCATCGGGCAGCTTGAGCGGCGGCCGCCGGACGATGGCGGAATAGGGCAGTCGATCATGAGGCTGCATGGCGGCGGGGCCTCTGGCGGGAGCGAGCGTCGGGTCAGCAAACCTTACACAAGGGCCGGCGCCTGCGCCAATATGGGCATGGGAGGAGCAACGATCATGCGCGACGGCATCTACGTCTATCCCGAGCGTGACCGGGTCGTCTTCGGTCGGCCCGTCATCGATACCCTGGCCGGCGAGATCGAGCGCCGCTCCGCCAGGCGCGCCTTCGTCATCGCCAGCAACACGCTGGCACAAGCCAGCGGTGTGGTGGAGGCCTTGCGCGGCATGCTCGGGAATCGGTTCGCCGGCAGCTGGACGAGGATCGGCGCCCATACGCCGCGGCCCGATGTCGTGGCCGCCGCCAGCGCGGCCGCGCAGGCCGATGCCGATCTCGTCGTCACCATCGGCGGCGGCTCGGTGACGGATGCCGGCAAGATGGTCCGCCTGTGTCTGGCCAACGGGATTTACGAGGCGCGCGGCCTCGACCGGCTGCGCACGCGCATCGCGGCCGACGGCAAGCGCGACTATCCGGAGTTCGCCGGGCCCGACCGCCCGCTGATCGCCGTGCCGACGACGCTGTCGGCCGGAGAGTTCACCGCCTTCGCCGGCTGCACCGACCCCGAGCGCCACGTCAAGGAGAGCTTCGCCCACCGCAAGATGGCACCCGACACCGTGGTGCTGGACCCCGTGATCACCCGCCATACGCCGGAGTGGCTGTGGCTCTCGACCGGCATCCGCGCCGTCGACCATGCGGTCGAGGATCTATGCTCGATCAACGGCACGCCGCTCTCGGATGCGACCTCGCTCCATGCCTTGCGCCTGCTGGCGTCGGGATTGCGGCGCAGCAAGGATGCAAAGGACGATCTTGCCGCGCGGCTCGATTGCCTCGTCGGCGCGTGGCTGTCCATCGTCGGCTCGCAGTCCGGCGTCGACAAGGGCGCAAGCCACGGCATCGGCCATGTTCTCGGCGGCACCGCGGGGGTGCCGCACGGCTACACCTCCTGCGTGATGCTCCCGCACGTCTTGCGCTTCAACAGCGCGGTCAACGCCGAGCGCCAGGCGATGGTGGCCGAGGCGCTGGGCCGGCCCGGCGGGGAGGCGGCGACCATCATCGGCGATCTCATCGCGTCGCTCGGCCTGCCGCGCACGCTGCGCGACGTCGGCGTCAAGCGCGACCAACTCGACGAGATCGCCCGGCTCTCCATGCATGACCGCTGGATCCACACCAACCCGCGCCGCATCGACGGCCCCGAGACGGTTCGCATGCTGCTCGACCAGGCCTGGTGACGGCGCCGTTGCCAGGCGGGCCGGGCAGGGTCAGAGTCTTCGGTCGGGAGGAGCACCCATGCTGATGTCGTCTGCCGAGTATCGCGAGTCCCTGCGCCGCTTCAGCCCGACCGTGTTCGTCAATGGGCGACGGATCGAGAACGTCGCCGACGATCCCTCCCTCGCTCCGGGCATCAACGCCATCGGCATCACCTACGACTTCGCGCTCGAGCCCGCGCACAAGCCCCTGATGCTGGCGCGGCAGGCCTCGAGCGGCCGCACCATCAACCGCATGCTGCACATCAACGAGACCAGCACCGATCTCCTCTACAAGCTCGAGGTCGTGCGGCTCGTCTGCAAGCACAGCGGCTGCGCCCAGCGCTACCTGGCGCATGATGCGCTCAACGGCATCTGGCAGGCGACCCACCGCATCGATGCCGACAAGGGCACCGACTATCACACCCGGTTCCGCAACTACCTGCACCAGGTCCAGGACGAAGATCTCGCGCTCGGCATCGCCATGACCGACGCCAAGGGCGACCGCTCCAAGCGCCCGCACGCGCAGTCGGTGCCCGACACCTACGTCCATATCGTCGAGCGGCGCGCGGACGGGATCGTCATCTCCGGCACCAAGGCCATCGTCACCGCGGCGCCCTATGTCCACCACTTCCTGGTCATGCCGTGTCGCTCCATGGAGCGCGATGACGCCGATTTCGCGGTGTGCTGCGCGGTGCCGGTGGACGCGCCGGGCATCACCATCGTCGCGCGCCCGGCCGGCCGCCCGGGCGAGAGCGGCGCCAAATTCACCGGCAAGTACGGGCAGTCGACGGGCGTCGTGCTCTTCGACAATGTCTTCGTGCCGCATGAGCGGGTGTTTCTCGCCGGCGAGTGGGAGCAGTCGGGCTTTCTCACCACGACCTATGCCACGCATCACCGCCACAGCTGCATCGGCGCCCGCGCCGGCTTCGGCGATCTGCTGATCGGCGCCGGCGCGCTGATGTTCGAGGCGAACGGGCTCGATGCCGCCCGGGATGGCCACATCCGCGACGCCATGGTCGAGCTCATCAAGATCGTCGAGGGCTTCTTCGCCTGCGGCGTCGCCGCGTCGGTCTATGGGCTGAAGGACGGCTCCGGGAACATCCAGCCGGATGGCGTCTTCAGCAATGTCGGCAAGCTCCTGCTGGCGACGCAGATCTACGACATGCAGCGTCTCGCCCATTACGTCTCGGGCGGCCTCGTGGTGGCGCTGCCCGGCCCCGAGGAGGACCACAACCCTGCCACCGAGGCGCGGCTCGCCGCCGTCCTCGCCGGGCGCGAGGACATCCCGGCGGCGCGCCGGCTCGAGGTGGGGCGCCTGCTCGAGGATCTCACCGCGTCCTACTCGGCCGGCTGGTATTCGCTCATCAGCCTGCATGGCGGCGGATCGCCGGACGCGATGAAGCGCGAGATCTGGCGGCAGTACCCGGTGGAGGAGAAGGCCGCGCTCGTCGACGGCCTGCTCGAGCGCGGCGTCGCGGCAGAGACCGCGCGGGCCCGCGACCGGCAAGCCGGGCGATGCTGCGTCACCGGCTGCCAGGCACCGGACGCGCCGCCCGCCGCAGCAACGCCAAAGGCCGCGGAGTAATGGCAGGGGCGGCCATGCCAGCCGCGCTGGCATATCGCATGCATGGTGTCCCGATGCCGCGAGATCGCGACGGCGGCCGAAGCAGAGCCGGCGATCGGAATTGCGTCGTGTTTGGGCATCCTGGCCAAAGATCAAGCAGCACGGACGTGGGGCAAGCAAGGGGAGGTAAAGCAATGAAGCGGCAATTCACCGGATGGATGGCGGCAGCGATCGCGCTGGTACTCGTGGCCACGGCGGCGCGGGCCGCCGAGCCGATCAAGGTGGGACAGATCTCGGCCCTCTCCGGCGGCTCGGCCAAATCGGGCGAGGGCATCACGCGCGGCTTGAGCGTCGCCATCGACGAGATCAATGCCGCGGGCGGTCTGCTCGGCCGCAAGCTCGAGCTGGTCCGGCGCGACGATGAATCGAACCCGGCCAAAGGCCAGATCGCGGCGCGCGAGCTGATCGACCAGGAGAAGGTCGCGGTGATGTTCGGCGGCATCGACTCGCCGGTGTCGCTCGCCATCGTGCCGATCGCGAACCAGTCCAAGGTGCCGTATTTCAGTGTCTGGGCGGCGGCCACCAACATCACCCGCAACGGCGCCAGTCCCAATTTCATCTTCCGCGTCTCCGCCGTCGACGTGCTCGTCGACAAGGCGCTCGCCAACCATGCGGTGAAGGCGTTCCAGGCCAAGAAGCTCGGCCTCATCCTGGTCAACAATCCCTGGGGCGAATCGAACGAGAAGGGCCTGACCGCCGCCGCCAAGGAGCGCGGCGTCGAGATCGCCGGTATCGAGAAGTTCGAGGAGAGCGATGTCGACATGGTGGCGCAGCTGACGCGTCTCAAATCCGCCGGCGCCGACACGCTCGTGCTGGTCGCCAACGCCGCGCCCGGTGCGCAGGTGATGAAGTCGCTGCAGCGCACGGGCTGGAGCGTGCCGGTGGTGTCGCATTGGGGCATCTCGGGCGGCCGCTTCCCCGAGCTTGCCGGGCCGGGCGCGCAGAAGGTGCAATTCATCCAGACCTACAGCTTCTTCGGGCCGCAGAACGCGGTCGGCAAGAAGGTGCTCGAGGAGCTCGAGGCGAAATATCCCGACATCAAGGGACCTGCCGACGTGGTGCCTCCCGTCGGCGTGGCCAATGCTTATGACGCGATGCACCTGGTCGCGCTGGCAATCACCAAGGCGGGCAGCACCGACGGCGACAAGGTTCGCCAGGCGCTCGAAAGCCTCGATCGCTATGACGGGCTGATCAAGAGCTACGATCATCCGTTCTCGGCGGAGAACCATGATGCGCTCGGCGAGCACGACTACATCATGGTGCATTACGTCGGCGACAAGATCGAGCCCGTGACCAACTAGGCCCTAAGCGCTCGCCCGCGATGCCTATGCTGGCGTCGCGGGCGAGCCTATGTTTGCCGCCGCCGCTTTCGCCAAGGAACGCACCACCGTGTTGATGGCGCTCGCCCTCGTCTCCGGCCTGGGGCTCGGCAGCATGTACGGGCTGCTGGCGCTCGGGTTTTACGTCACCTACTCGGTGTCGGGCACGGTCAACTTCGCGCAGGGCGGCTCGATGATGCTGGGCGCGGTGCTGTGCTACAGCTTCGCCGTGACGCTGGGCTGGCCCGCCGCGATCAGCATCGCGCTGGCGCTTCTGCTCTGTGGCGTGTGGGGCCTCGTGGTCGAGCGCATCGCCGTCCGGCCCTTTGCCTCGCGCGGCTCGAATGGCTGGCTCATGGCCACGGTGGCGCTCGGCATCGTGCTCGAGAACGCGACGCTGTTCCTGTTCGGCAAGGAGCCGCGCAACTATCCCTCGGTGCTGGCGGATGCGCCGATCGACATCGCCGGGGTGCCGGTGCTGCCGCTGCAGCTGGTGATTCCGGCGGCGGGGCTGGCGGCAGCGCTGGCGCTGCACCTCGTCGCCCGCCATACGCGAATCGGCAAGGCGGTCCTCGCGGTCATGCAAAATCCCGATGCGGCGCGGCTCATGGGCATCGATGTCGGCCGCGCCATCGCCGGCTCCTACGCCGTGTCGACCGTCTTCGCCGGTATCGCCGGGATGCTGATCGCGCCGCTGTTCAACGTCTCCTCGGACATGGGCACGCTCTTCGGCATCAAGGCTTTCGCCGTGGCCATCGTCGGCGGCATCACCAGCGCCTGGGGCGTAGTGCTGGCGGGCTTCTGCTACGGGATCGTCGAGGCGCTGATCGCGGCCCTCTTCGGCTCGACCTATACCCAGATCCTGACCTTCGCCGTCGTCATCGCCGCGTTGGCGCTGATGCCCAACGGACTGCTCGGCAGCGCCGGGACCAAGAAGGTATGAGGACCGGCGGCCTCTACTGGTCCCTCGCCGCGCTGGCGCTCGCCGCGGCCGGCTGCTTCGCGGCCAACGGCTATCAGGTCTATCTCATCGCCATGGTGGCGCTCACCACCATGGTCGGCGTCGGCCTCAACGTGTTGCTGGGCCTCACCGGCC
>DASVOY010000111.1:0-1834 GCA_036383115.1 Allostellaceae bacterium | reverse complement strand
ATGTAGGAGGCGGTGCCGAAAAACGCGGCGTGGCCGAAGGACAGGAGGCCGACATAGCCGATGAGCAGGTTGAAGGCGCAGGCGAAGAGCGCGAAGCACAGCGCCTTCATCAGGAAGACGGGATAGAGCACGAAAGGCGCGGCGACCGCCAGCGCCAGCAGTATCACCGTCACGGCGAGGCTGGCGCGCGGGGAAAGCCCGGCCTCGCGCGCATGGATGGTGGCGGCGCCTTGCGGCATGTCACGCCGTCCTGCCGAAGAGACCGGCGGGCTTGACCAGGAGGACGATCGCCATGACGACGAAGATCACGGTGTTCGACGCCTCCGGCCAGTAGGCCTTGGTCAGCCCCTCGATCAGCCCCAGCATGAAGCCGCTCAGGACGGCGCCCATGATCGAGCCCATGCCGCCGATGACGACGACGGCGAAGACGACGACGATGATGTTCGAGCCCATCAGCGGACTCACCTGGTAGATGGGCGCCGCCATGACGCCGGCCAGCGCCGCCAGCGCCGCGCCGAAGCCATAGGTCAGCGTCACCATGCGCGGCACGTTGATGCCGAAGGCCTGCACCAGCGTCGGGTTCTCGGTGGCGGCGCGCAAATAGGCGCCGAGCCGGGTGCGCTCGATCAGGTACCAGGTGCCGAGGCACACGGCGAGCGAGGCGCCGATCACCCAGGCGCGGTAGTTGGGCAGGAACATGAAGCCGAGATTGTGCGCGCCGGTGAGCTCGCTCGGGATGGTGTAGGGCTGACCCGACGAGCCGAATTGCTGGCGGAACAGGCCCTCGATGATGAGCGCGATGCCGAAGGTGAGAAGCAGCCCGTAGAGGTGGTCGAGCCGGTAGATGTGGCGCAGGAACAACCGCTCGAGGACGATGCCGAAGGCGCCGACGATGATGGGCGCGATGACCAGCGCCGGCCAGTAGCCGATGCCGGCGTATTGCAGCATGAACCAGGCGCAGAAGGCCCCGAGCATGTACTGCGCGCCATGCGTGAAGTTGATGATGTTGAGCAGGCCGAAGATGACGGCGAGGCCGAGGCTCAGCATGGCATAGAAGGCGCCGTTGATGAGCCCGACCGTGAGCTGGCCGAGCAGCACCGGCAGCGGCAGCATGGTGACGTGCGGCAGCCAGGAGAACATCAGGTCTCGCCCCCGCCGGCGGCCGGGACACCCTCGCCGCTCCCCTCCCCCTCGAGGGGGGAGGAGATTTCACCGAGCATCGAGCCGCCGCGCGCGATCACGCCTGCCTACCCCTTCTTCACCAGCGGGCACCCGCCCTGGTCGAGAGGACGGAAGGCCTGATCGCCGGGGACGGTCTGGACCAGCTTGTAGTAGTCCCAGGGCCCCTTCGACTCCGACGGCTTCTTGACCTCGAAGAGATAGAAGTCGCGGATGACGCGGCCATCGATCCGCAGCTTGCCGTTCTTGGTCATGAAGTCGTTGATCGGCGTCTCGCGCATCTTCTCCATGACCTTGTCGGGGTCCTTGGTGCCCAGCGCCTTCACGGCGTTGAGATAGTGGTGCATGGCACTGTAGACGCCGGCCTGAGTGAAGGTCGGCTTGCGGCCGGTGCGCTCCTCGAAGCGCTTCGACCAGGCGCGCGTCTCGTCGCTCAGGTCCCAGTAGAACGGCGCGGAGAGCTGCAGCCCCTGTGCCGTCTTGAGGCCGAGCGAGTGCACGTCGGTGATGAACATGAGCAGTCCGGCGAACTTCTGCCCGCCCTCGACGATGCCGAACTCGGCGCCCTGCTTGATCGAGTTCATGGTGTCGCCGCCGGCGTTGGCAAGGCCGATGACCCTCGCCTTGGAGGCCTGTGCCTGGAGCAGGAAGGACG
>DASVOY010000110.1:0-2311 GCA_036383115.1 Allostellaceae bacterium | reverse complement strand
CCAGGCGCGATCCGCTGGCGACCGGCTGGTGGTGGGGCTCAACAGCGACGCGTCGGTGACCCGGCTCAAGGGCGCCGGTCGTCCTGTGCAGAACGAGCAGGCGCGCGCCGCGGTGCTGGCCTCGCTCGCGTCGGTCGACCTAGTGGTGCCGTTCGAGGAGGACACGCCGCGCACGCTCATCGGCGAGCTCAAGCCGGACGTGCTGGTGAAGGGCGCCGATTACCGCCTCGACCAGGTGGTGGGCGCCGACATCGTCCAAGCCTATGGCGGCAAGATCGTGCTCGCCGACCTGCTGCCCGGCCACAGCACCACCGCGACCATCGCGCGCCTCGCCCGCTGAGCCAGGCGCTCAGCCGAGTTCGGGATCGTCGATGGCGGGATCGATGACGCGCCGGAGCCGGCCGGCGGCGAGCTGGGCGAAGCGCAGCAGCACGGCGCGGCGGCGCGCCGCGACCAGGGGCGCCGACGGCGCCTCGCGCAGCAGGGCGGCGCCGAAGGCGTCCGCAACCATCAGGCCGCACTCATCAGGGATCAGCTCGCGCGGGAAGCTCTCCGGCACGGCGAAATAGAGCCGGTCGCAGAAATCGCGGTATTCCGGCCATTTGCGGTCGCTCTTGAAATCCGCTACCGAGCACTTGATCTCGACGATGACGAGTTCCGCGTCCCGCCCGAGCGCCAGCACGTCGGCGCGCCGCCCATTGGCCAGCGACACTTCGAGCAGCGTGGCGAAACCGCGATGGGCGAGGGCGCGGCAGATGCCGCGGGCCAGCTCCTTGGGGAAATCGCGGGCGTTGGTGATAGAGGTGAGTGGGTCTGACATGGTGATCGCCGGCGTCGGCGAGGAGTTTGGTGGATGACGCAGAAAAAGCGAAGCGCTTTGCGCGATGCCTGGCGCCTCGCGAAGCCTTACTGGCAATCGGAGGACAAGTGGTGGGCGTGGGGGCTGCTCATCGCCGTGATAGTGCTCAATCTGGGTCTGGTCTACATCAATGTGCGGATCAACCAGTGGCGCAACGACTTCTACAATGCGCTGCAGGACTACGATGAGAAGCGCTTCTTCTACCAGCTCCTGATCTTCGCGGTGCTCGCGACGATCTATATCGTTGGCGCCGTTTATCAATTGTACCTGCAGCAGATGCTCCAACTTCGCTGGCGACGTTGGCTGACCCGCCGCTATCTCGACGGCTGGCTCGGCGAACGGGCGTATTACCGGATGCAGCTCCACGGGGGCGGCGCGGACAACCCCGACCAGCGGATCTCAGAGGATCTCGACCGCTTCACGCGTCAGAGCCTGACGCTCTCGGTCGGCGGCACAGGATTCCTCAATGCGGGCGTCACGCTGCTATCGTTCATGGCCATCCTCTGGTCGCTGTCGGGCTCGCTCAGCATACCGCTGGGGTCCTGGGGGACGCTCGACATTCCCGGCTACATGCTGTGGTTCGCGTTCCTCTATGCCGTGGGCGGCACCTGGCTCACCTTTAAGATCGGCCGCCCGCTGGTGACGCTGAATTTCGATCAGCAGCGCTACGAGGCGGATTTCCGGTTCAGCCTTGTCCGCTTGCGCGAAAACACCGAGAGCGTCGCGCTCTACCGCGGCGAAGACCGCGAGCTCGGCACCTTCATGGACCGTTTCGGGCGGGTAGTCGGGAACTTCTGGAGCATCATGAAGCGGATCAAGACGGTGGGCTGGTATACAAGCGGCTACGGCCAGTTCGCCATCATCTTTCCTTATATCGTCGCCGCCCCGGCCTATTTCGCCAAGAAGTTTCAGCTCGGCGGTCTGATGCAGACGGCGGGAGCCTTCGATCAGGTGCAGATGGCGCTGTCCTTCATCGTCAACAACTACGCCGGTTATGCCGGAACCGACAGCATCTCCGAATGGCAATCGGTCGTGCAGCGCTTGAGCAGCTTCGACGAAAGGATCCGCGAGGTAACCGCTGCCGCGCGGGCACCGCAGCAGATCGCGATAACGCGGTCCAGCGGCGGCATCGCCGTGAGCGACCTCGATGTCGATCTGCCCGACGGCACGCCGCTGCTGCGCGGCGTCGATTTCGCCGCCGAGCCGGGCGAGGCGCTGCTTATCACCGGGCCGACGGGCACCGGCAAGAGCACGCTGCTGCGCGCCATCGCCGGCATCTGGCCCTTTGGCCGCGGGCGCATCCACCTGGGCGAGGGGCGCACGCTGTTCCTGCCGCAGCGGCCCTACCTGCCGCTCGGCACCTTGCGCAACGCCCTGCTCTATCCGCGCGAGGATGACGATTTGCCGCGAGAGCGGCTCACCGCCGTGCTGCGCGAGGTCGGGCTGGGCGCG
>DASVOY010000109.1:0-7836 GCA_036383115.1 Allostellaceae bacterium | reverse complement strand
GGTCGAGACGCCGGGAGGATCTTCGAAAAATGTCGTCAGCGGACCGGCCGAAATTGCGCAGCGCCGCCTGGTTCGGCCGGCATGACAAATACGGCTTCATCGCCCGCGGCTGGATGCGCAACCAGGGCATCCCGGACCACGAGTTCCAGGGCAAGCCGATCATCGGCATCTGCAACACCTGGTCCGAGCTCACGCCCTGCAACGCCCATTTCCGCAAGATCGCCGACCATGTGAAGCGCGGCGTCTACGTGGCCGGCGGCTTCCCGCTCGAGTTTCCGGTGATGAGCCTGGGCGAGACCTTGATGCGCCCGACCACCATGCTGTTCCGCAACCTCGCCAGCATGGATGTCGAGGAGTCGATCCGCGCCAACCCGATCGACGGCGTGGTCCTGCTCACCGGCTGCGACAAAACCACGCCGGCGCTGGTGATGGGGGCGGCGAGCTGCGATCTCCCGACCATCGTCGTCTCGGGCGGGCCGATGCTCAATGGCAAGTTCCGCGGCCAGGACATCGGCTCCGGCACCAATGTCTGGTCGATGAGCGAGGATGTGCGCGCCGGCAAGATGTCGCTGGCCGATTTCATGGACGCCGAGGCCTGCATGTCGCGCTCAGCCGGGCACTGCATGACCATGGGCACCGCTTCCACCATGGCGAGCATGGTCGAGGCGCTCGGCATGGGCATGCCGACCAACGCCGCCATCCCGGCCGTCGACAGCCGCCGCTACGTGCTCGCGCATATGGCCGGGCGGCGCGCCGTCGAGATGGTGCGCGAGGACCTCCGCATGTCGAAGGTGCTGACGCGCAAGGCCTTCGAGAACGCGATCCGCATCAACGGCGCGATCGGCGGCTCGACCAACGCCGTGGTGCACCTGCTGGCGATCGCCGGCCGCATGGGGGTCGAGCTCAAGCTCGAGGATTGGGACAAGCTCGGCCACGACATCCCGCTGCTCGTCAACCTGATGCCGTCGGGCCAGTTCCTGATGGAGGATTTCTATTATGCGGGCGGGCTGCCCGCGGTCATCCGCGAGCTCGGCGACCTCGTCCATCGTGACGCGCTCACCGTCAACGGCCGCACCATGGGCGAGAACACCGCCGAGGCGCCCTGCTACAACCGCGAGGTCATCGCCACGCTCAAATCGCCGTTCAAGCCGCAGGCCGGCATCGCCGTGCTGCGCGGCAATCTCTGCCCCGACGGCGCCGTGCTGAAGCCCTCGGCGGCGACGCCGAAGCTGATGAAGCACAAGGGCCGCGCCGTCGTGTTCGAGAACATCGAGCATTTCAAGGAGCGGGTCGATGCGCCCGACCTCGCCATCGACGAGAACTCGGTGATGGTGCTGAAGGGGGCGGGGCCCAAGGGCTACCCCGGCTTCCCCGAGGTCGGCAACATGCCGATCCCGCAGAAGCTCCTCAAGAAAGGCATCACCGACCTCGTGCGGGTCTCCGACGCGCGCATGAGCGGCACGGCCTATGGCACCGTCGTGCTGCACACCTCGCCCGAGGCCGCCGTGGGCGGGCCCCTGGCGCTGGTCAAGGACGGCGACATGATCGAGCTCGACGTCGAGAAGCGACGGCTTCACCTCGACGTCTCCGACCAGGAGCTCGGCAAGCGCCGCCAGGCGTGGAAGCCGCCGGCGACCGACTACGACCGCGGCTACGCCAAGCTCTATATCGATCACGTGATGCAGGCGCATCAGGGCGCCGACCTCGACTTCCTCGTCGGCAAGAGCGGCGCCAAGGTGCCGCGGGAGTCGCATTGAGTTCTTCCCCTCTGCGCGCGGCAGAGGAGAACAGCAGCGATCGGGGCTTGCAATATCCTGCGCCCCCGTCATAACTGCGTGCGGCAAGCAAAGGCGGCACAAGACCGCCCGTTGGGGAGGTAGGCTAGATGGCGGGCGTCGAGATCCGCGGCGTCAGGAAGTCTTTCGGACCGGTGGACGTCCTCCACGGCGTCGACATCGACATCGGCGACGAGGAGTTCGTCGTCCTGGTCGGCCCCTCGGGCTGCGGCAAGTCGACCCTGCTGCGCATGATCGCCGGGCTCGAGCACATCACCGGCGGCGAGATCGTCATCGGCGGGCGCGTCGTCAACCAGATGCCGCCCAAAGAGCGCGACATCGCCATGGTGTTCCAGAACTACGCGCTCTATCCGCACATGACCGTGCGCGACAACATGGCCTTCAGCCTGAAGTTGCGCAAGGCGGACCAGAAGACGATCGATGCGCGCGTCGAGCAGGCGGCGGACATCCTCGGCCTCCGGCAGTACCTCGACCGCTATCCGCGCCAGCTCTCGGGCGGGCAGCGCCAGCGCGTCGCCATGGGCCGCGCCATCGTGCGCGACCCGCAGGTGTTCCTGTTCGACGAGCCGCTCTCCAACCTCGACGCCAAGCTGCGCGTGCAGATGCGCACCGAGATCAAGGCGCTGCATCAGCGGCTCAGGACCACCTCGGTCTATGTCACGCATGACCAGGTCGAGGCCATGACCATGGCCGACCGCATCGTCGTCATGCATGACGGTCGCGTCGAGCAGATCGGCTCGCCACTCGATCTCTACGACAATCCGGTCAATCTCTTCGTCGCCGGCTTCATCGGCTCGCCGGCGATGAATTTCATCAAGGGCGCGTTCCGGCGCGACGGCGGCAAGGCCTGGGTCGAGGCGGCGGATGGGGTCAGGCTGCCGGCGCCGGGCAATCGCGGCGGGCGCGACGGCCAGGCCGTCGTGTACGGCGTGCGGCCCGAGCACCTCGCCATCGCCACCAACGGCGCCGGCGGCGTGCCGGCGGCGGTGCAGGTGGTCGAGCCGACCGGCGCCGACACCTATGTCTATGCCACGCTCGCGGGGATTCAGGTCTGCGCGGTCTTCACCGAGCGCCATGATTTCCGCGCCGGCGAGTTGATCCGGTTGCAGCCGCAGCTCGATGTCGTTCATTTGTTTGACGCTGCGAGCGGCCGGAAAGTAGACTGAAGCCAACAAATTACGGCGCTGCCTCGCGCGGCGCGACAGCAAGGGAGAGTACGCGGATGACAGACGTCTCTAGACGCGAACTTTTGAAGGCGGGCGTGGCGGTCACCGCGGCGGCCGCGGGATCGAGCCTCATCGCGGCGGCGCCGGCGCTGGCGCAGGCGACGTGGAAGAGCCAGCCGGAAAAAGGCGCGTCGCTCCGCGTGCTGCGCTGGAAGCAGTTCGTCCAGGGCGACATCGACAACTGGACCGAGACCACCAAGAAATTCACGCAGCAGACCGGCATCCAGGTGCGTGTCGATACCGAGAGCTGGGAGGACATCCGTCCCAAGGCGGCCGTGGCCGCCAATGTCGGCGCCGGCCCCGACCTCATCATCGGCACCAACGACGACCCGCACAAATTCCCCGACAAGCTCATCGACATGACCGACCTCGCCGAGTATCTCGGCGGCAAGTACGGCGGCTGGTACGACGTCTGCAAGCGCTACGGCATGCGCGGCGACAAGTGGATCGCGCTGCCGCAGGGCGCTGCCGGCGCCTGCCTCAACTACCGCATCAGCGATCTCAAGAAGGCCGGCTTCGACCAGTTCCCGAAGGATCTCCCGGGATTTTTGAGGCTTTGTCAGAAGCTCAAAGAGGGCGGCAGGCCCGCGGGCTTTGCGCTCGGCCACGCTACGGGCGACGCCAACACCTGGTGTCATTGGCTCGTTTGGTCGCATGGCGGCAAGATGGTCGATGACAAGAACAACGTCGTCATCAACTCGCCCGAGACGATCGCCGCGCTCGAATACGCGAAGCAGCTCTACACGACCTTCATCCCGGGCACGCTCAGCTGGCAGGATCCGAGCAACAACAAGGCGTTCCTCGCCGGCGACATCAGCCTCACCAACAACGGCATCTCGATCTACACCGTGGCGAAGAACTCCAAGGACGAGGCGCAGCTCGCCATCGCCAAGGACATGGATCACGCCAACTTCCCGGTCGGCCCGGTGGGCAGGCCGACCGAGCAGCACCTGATGCTGCAGGCTTATGCCTTCAAATACTCGAAGTATCCGAATGCGGTGAAGGAATATCTCCGCTTCATGTGGGAGAAGGAGCAGTACGAGCCGTGGCAGGCGGCGTCGAACGGCTACGTCACCCAACCGCTCAAGGCCTATGAGTCGAATCCGATCTGGACGGCGGATCCCAAGAACACGCCGTTCCGCAACGTGCTCAAGAACGCCCTCGATAACGGCTATTCCGGCACGCTCGGCAACGCCTCGGCGGCCGTCATGGGTGATTTCGTGCTCGTCGACATGGTGGCGGAGGCCGCCACGGGCTCGCGCACGCCCAAGGAAGCCGTCGAGCGCGCGGCGGAGCGCGCCAAGCGCTACTACCAGGCGTGAAGTGAGGAGCGTGATCGTCCCCCTCACCCTCGCGCTGACGCGAGCGACCGCATGCGGTCGCTCTCCCTCCCACCAGCAGGGAGAGGGGCGGGGTGAGGGGGCCGCCGCTCGAGCAGTCGAGCGCTAGCAACCCATGGCCGTCCAAACGCAACAGACGTCTCTCTCGACCGCGCGGCGCTGGATGCCGCGCTGGGGCGACGGCCGCAATCTGCTCGGCTTCATCTTCATGGTGCCGGCGGCGGTGATCCTGCTGGTGTTCCTGACCTATCCGCTCGGGCTCGGCCTGTGGCTCGGCCTGACGGACACCAACATCGGCGGCGCCGGGCGCTTCATAGGCCTCGCCAATTTCCGCTCATTGGTCTTCGATTCCGTTTTCCAGCTCGCGCTGTTCTACACCATCCTCTACACGGTGGTGGCGAGCATCTTCAAGTTCGGCATCGGCCTCTATCTCGCGCTCTTGCTCAACAACCGGATGCCATTCAAGTCGATCATCCGCGCCATCGTGCTGCTGCCCTTCGTCGTGCCGACGGTGCTGTCGGCGATCGCGTTCTGGTGGATCTATGATTCGCAGTTCTCGATCATCTCGTGGTCGCTGATCAAGCTCGGCGTCATCAATCACTACATTGATTTCCTCGGCAGTCCCTGGAACGCGCGCTGGTCGCTGATCGCGGCCAATATCTGGCGCGGAATCCCCTTCGTCGCGATCACGCTGCTCGCGGGCTTGCAGACGATTCCGCCCTCGCTCTACGAGGCGGCGACGCTCGACGGCGCCACGCCCTGGCAGAATTTCCGCTATATCACCTTCCCGATGCTGACGCCGATCATCGCCGTGGTCATGACCTTCTCGGTGCTGATGACCTTCACCGATTTCCAGCTCATCTACGCCATCACCAAGGGCGGGCCGGTGAACGCGACGCATCTGATGGCGACGCTCTCGTTCCAGCGCGCCAGCACCGGCGGCCAGCTCGGCGAGGGCGCGGCAATCGCCGATGCGATGATCCCGTTCCTGCTCGCCGCCATCCTCTTCAGCTATTTCGGCCTGCAGCGGCGCAAATGGCAGGCCGGGGGGAGGGACTAGCCGTGGCGAAGGCGCAACAGGAGGGCATGGAGTATCTGTCGTCGCTGCCGCGGCGGCTCGTCACCGTCTATATGCCGCTCGCGATCATTCTCTTCGTGCTGCTCTTCCCGTTCTATTGGATGGCGACGACGACCTTCAAGCCCGACGCCGAGCTCTACAACTACGAGAAATTCAACCCCTTCTGGGTGACGCATCCGACGCTCGAGCACATCAAGAAGCTGCTGTTCGAGACCAGCTATCCCGACTGGATGCTCAACACGGTCATCATCTCGGTGAGCTCGACGTTCCTGTCGCTCTTCTGCGCCGTCTGCGCCGCCTATGCCATCGAGCGCTTACGCTACTCGGGCTCGCAATATGTGGGGATGGCGATCTTCCTGGCTTATCTCGTGCCGCCGAGCATCCTCTTCATCCCGCTGGCGACGATGGTGTTCCGGCTCGGCATGTTCGACAGCGACTGGGCGCTGATCCTCACATATCCGACCTTCCTGATTCCGTTCTGCACCTGGCTCCTGATGGGCTATTTCCGCTCCATTCCGTACGAGCTCGAGGAATGCGCGCTCATCGACGGCGCCACGCGGCTGCAGATTCTCATCAAGATCACCCTGCCGCTCGCCGTGCCCGGCCTCATCTCGGCCGGCATCTTCGCCTTCACCCTCTCCTGGAACGAGTTCATCTACGCGCTCACCTTCATCTCCTCGTCCGAGAACAAGACCATCCCGGTCGGCGCCATCACCGAGCTGGTCGAAGGCGACGTCTACCATTGGGGCTCGCTGATGGCGGCGGCGCTCCTGGGCTCGCTGCCGGTGGTGATCCTCTATTCCTTCTTCGTCGAGCACTACGTCTCGAGCCTTACCGGCGCGGTCAAGGAATAGCCACGCAGCCTGCTAACCGTGGGGGGCCACAGTGTCGGCGACATAGGCGCCGCGCTGGCCCAAAGGCTTCTTCGGCGCGTCGGTGGTGTCGCGCGCCGTCTGGTGTTCCATCTCGGCGTTGAGCTCGGCGCCCAGAATCACGGAATAGGCCGAGAGCCAGAACCACATCAGCAGCACCACCACCGCGCCCAGCGAGCCATAGGTCTTGTTGTAGGTGGCGAATTCGCGGACATAGAGCGAGAACAGCGCCGAGCCGACGATCCACAGCACTGTCGCGGCTACGGCGCCAGGGCTGACCCAGCTCCAGCGCGGCTCGTTGCGCGACGGCGCGTAGCGGTAGACGACGGAGAGCGCGGTGGCGAAGAGCAGGACCAGCACCGGCCAGCGGATCCAATCGACCAGGATCCTGCCGAATTCGCCGAGCGGGAGGAGCCCGACCACGGCCGGAATGATCGCGACGAGGACCAGCGAGACGATGCCGAAGAGCACGGCGCCCGCAGTCAGCAGGAGCGTGCCGCCGTAATAGCGCAGCAGGCTGCGCTTCTCGCGCTCGCCATAGGCGACGTTCAGCGCCATGATCAGCGCGCTGGTGCCGGAATTGGCGCTCCACAGCGCGATCGCGAGGCTGGTGACGAAGCCGATGCCGAGTGTCGAGGAGCTGTTCTGCACGATGCCGATGAGCTGGTCGGCGATGAGCTTGCGCGCCTCTTCGGGGATCAGGCCCTCCAAGGTCGCCACTTGCACCTGCACCTGCGATGGGTCGAACACCAGGCCGTAGAGGGCAACGAGCGCCGTGAAGCCCGGTGCCAGCGACAGCAGCCCATAGAAGGCGACGCCCGCCGCCATCAGCGAGACGTTGTCGCGGCTGATGTCGGCGGCGACGCGCTTCAGGATGTCCCACCAGCCGACAGCTGTCATCTGCTGCGGCTCCTCCGCATAGCGGCCATAGCGGCCATTGCCGGCGCGCTCGACCGTGCCCGCCTGTTGCTGTCGCCGGTCGGCGGCAATGGCATAAAGCGCCAGCCCCACGGCGATCGCGGCGCCGAGAATGGATCTGTTGCTGTCCGCCATACGGCGCTCCCCCGATTCGTGTTCCTTTAGCAAACAACGCGGCATCGCCGCCCGTTCGTTAACCAGAAGGGTGCTCTGGTCCGCATCCAATCGCGCTTTGGTGGAACTATTTTTCGGCTGACGCGTTGGTTGCGCGACCGACGCCGCCGGCGAGAACGGCGCGGTTCCCGTCCAGTGAGGAGAGTAGCCCATGCCTGCGATTTCTGCGCCCCTTCGGTTGGCGGCTCCGACCGCAGCGCCCCGGCGGCAAGAGCAGCGCCGCTCCGCGCAACCGTCGCGCGAGCGCAACTCTTGGCTCGACCGTTGGCTCGGCCGCCGACAGCCGACGACCTATCACCGCTGCCTGGCGATTCACATGTACTTCGCCGCGCCGCGCAGCGCGCTCTTCTAGACGCTCAACCCGAGTCGTGGCGCCGCCTCAGCTGCTGCGTCGGACGGCCTTCGGTGGTCACGAAGCCGCCAGCGCGGAGC
>DASVOY010000108.1:0-2996 GCA_036383115.1 Allostellaceae bacterium | reverse complement strand
GACGCGTGGAAGCCGCAGGCGACGTTGGCGATTGTGATGTAAGGCATCATGCCCTCGTCGTCGCCCATCTTGTAGAGGCCGAAGCTCTCGCCCATGTCGCAATTGATGGCGAGCGGCATCGCGTTTCCCTTGGCCGGCATTTGCGCCTCCTTCAATCCTTGAGCCTGAGCAGCAAGCGATAGCGCACCTGGTCGGCGATCACCGCCAGGATGAGCAGAACCCCGATCACGACCTCCTGCAGGTAGGATTCAATCCGCGCCAGGTCCATGCCGTTCTGGATGAGGCCGATGAATATCGCGCCCAGAACGACGCTCCCCAGCCGGCCCACCCCGCCGCGCAGACTGACCCCGCCGATGACACAGGCGGCGATCGAATCGAGCGGCATCGAGGCGCCGATATTCGCCTCGCCCGTCTCGAGCCGCGCGGTCAGGATGATCCCGGCAATCGCCGCCATCAACCCGCACAGCACATAGGCCATGAAGAGGTGAAAGCGCGTATTGATGCCGGATAGCACCGAGGCCTTGTAGTTGCCGCCGATCGCGTAGAAATAGCGCCCCATCGGCGTCCAGTTGAGAATGAGGTAAAGGACGACAAATAGGATCGCGGTGACGTAGACGGGCGTCGGTATGTCCAGGAACTGGCCGAAGCCGAAGACATTGCCGAATTGGTCGGGCATGCCGTAGACCGGCACGCCGCTGGTGAGCGTCAGCGCGATGCCGAAGCTGATCGAGGCGGTGCCGAGCGTCATCATGAAGGGCGACACGTCGAAGAGCGCGACGCCGATGCCGTTGACGACGCCGACCAGCGTGCCGGCGCCGATGCCGGCGAGCATGCCGACCGCGATCGCCACGCCGACCGCGTCGGGAAAGCTCGATTTCGCCGCCACCATCACCAGCGCGCCCACGACGGAGGTGATCGCCAGGATCTTGCCGACCGAGAGATCGAAGCCGCCGGTGAGCAGCGCCAGCATCTGGCCCATCGCCACCATGGCGAGGAAGGTCGATTGGCGCGCGACGTTGAGCAGGTTCTGCCCGGTGAGGAAGTTGGGCGACAGCAGGCTGAAGACAATGACGGCCACCGCCAGCAGCAGCGGCAACACGCCGAGCCGGACGAGGGCATGCTGCCACCAAGTACCGGGCGCGACCGCTCTCCGCGTCTCTACGCTCATCGGGCGGCCCGCTGCTCGAAGAAATGGCCTAGCACCGCATCTTGCGTCATCTGCGCTCCGCCGAGTTCGCCCTGCACCGCGCCGCGATACATGACATAGGTGCGATTGGTGAGGTGAAGTATCTCGGGCAGCTCGGAGGAGATGAGAAGGATCCCGGCGCCGCCCTCGCAGAGATCGCGGATGAATTCGTAAATCGCCACGCGCGTGCCGACATCGACGCCGACGGTCGGCTCGTCGAAGATGAAGAGCTTAATCGGCCGCGTCAGCCCTTTGGCCAGCATGACCTTCTGCTGGTTGCCGCCCGAGAAGTACTGCACGTCGCGCTCGATGCTGCGTGGCTGGAGGTTGAGCCTGTCGGTGAGCGAGCGCACCTGCTTGCGTTCGGCGGCCCGGTCGAGAATGCCGAAATGCGACAGCGGCGGTCGGTCAAGCGCCGGCAGCGACACGTTCTCGCGCACGCCGCGCACCATGACCAGCCCTTCCTCGCGGCGGTCCGGTGGCACGTAGAAGAGCCCGCGCTCGAGCATCTGGCCGGGTTTGGCGCCCGTCACGTCGGCACCGTCGAAGCGGATGCGGCCCGCGGCGATCGCCTCCAGGCCGAAACAGGCTCGCCCGACCTCGGACTTGCCGCAGCCGACCAGGCCGGCCAGCCCGACAATCTCGCCGGCGCGAACCCCGAACGACACGTCCCGCACGGTATCGTCCGCTGTGGTCACGCCCTCGACCGCGAGCAGCACAGGGCCAGGGGAATAGCTGATCCTGGGAAAGATCTGGGTGATCACCCGCCCGGTCATGAGCTGGAGCAGCCGCTCGTCATCGGCCTCGTCCATCGCCAGCGTGGCGATGCGGCGGCCGTCGCGCAGCACCGTGATGCGATCGCCGATGCGGCGGTTCTCGTTCATGCGGTGGCTGATATAGATGATGCCGACGCCCCGCTGCTTGATCTGCTCGATGAGCGCGAACAGCCGCTCGGCTTCCTGCTCGGTGAGCGATGCGGTGGGCTCGTCAAGGATGAGGACCGCGGGCTCGGTGCGAAAGGCCTTGGCGATCTCGACCATCTGCTGCTCGGCGCGCGACAGGTACTGGACGCGCTGCCCCGGCCGCAGCGGGAATCCAAGGCGGTCGAGGATTTCCTGCGCGCGCCGACGCAGCGCGCGCTTGTTGAGGAGGCCATGCGCCGTGATCTCGGCGCCGAGGAACAGGTTCTCCTCGACGGTGAGCTGCGGCACCAGCGAGAATTCCTGGAACACGGCGCTGATCCCGAGCGTGCGCGCGTGATGCACGGATTGCAGCTCGACCGCGGCGTCGCGGAAGCGGATGACGCCGGCGGTCGGGCGGTGCACGCCGGCGAGGGTCTGGATCAGGGTCGACTTGCCCGCGCCGTTCTCGCCGAACAGCACATGCACCTCGCCCGGGCGCAGGTCGAAATCGACCGCGTCGAGCGCCACGACGCCCGGGAAATGCTTGCTCAGGCCCTCGGCGCGCAGCAATACCGGCGGCCCGGCCGCGCGATCGGCCGGGCCGCTCTCAAACACTGTCTCCACCACCGACACCTGGCGGCCTCCGATGACGTCGCCAGCCTCAGTCGACGTTGAAGACCGGCTTCCAGTTCTCAGGCGCCAGCGACGAGGCGTAATCGAAGGAGCCGATATTGCTCTTGTCGATCACGTAGATCTTGGGCCCGACATGCTTCAGGTACGGCTTGCCCTCGAGGATGCGCACCGCCTGGTCGATGGCGACCCGCCCCTGGATCACCGCCGAATCGGTCGGCGCCGCCACCACCCGGCCGCGCTTGATGTCCTGGTAGACGCCGGGCGTGAAGTAGTAG
>DASVOY010000107.1:0-5080 GCA_036383115.1 Allostellaceae bacterium | reverse complement strand
AGCCATTCCGCCGTTCAGGCCCAGGGCAGCTCGACCAGCAGCAGGAATCCGTTCGCGGCGAGCAGCGTCGCCGCGAGGGCGAGCGCGCCGCTCAGCCACAGCAGCGGGCGCGAGACGGCGACGATGCTCACCGATGCCAGCACGATGGCGATCTGGAAAAGCGCGCGGCCGTAATCGAAATTGATGTCGCGCCGCTGGGCGAGATCGCGGTGGCCCTCGAACTCCCGCGCCTTGGCGAGCAGCTCCTGCTTCCCGTTCCCGGTCGCGGGGTCGCTCTCGTAGCGCTTGATGGTGGCGCGGTAATCGGCGATGCGCCGGGTGATCGGCTCGCGCGCCGCTTCCGGCAAGTCAGGCCGCGTCGCCAGCAGCGCGTCGAGCTCGTCGGCGGCGAGCTGGAAGGCGGTCTGACGCACGTTGCGCGCCTGGTAGAAACCGTAGGTGTCGGACGCCTGAATGTTGGCGTTGATCGTCTCCTTCATCGCGTTCTCGCCGCCGAGGCTGGCGATCGCGAGCAGCATGCCGAGCACGCCGATGAAGACGGCGGCGCCGCGGCGGAAACGGTCGTCGCTGTGCGCCCTGTGCGCGCTCTCGGCGATCGTCTCGCCGACTTCGTGAGCTTCCACCATGGCTCCTGACCTGCACTTTCCGCCGCGGGCGCGAGGATGGCGGGTTTGTGCCGACCGTCAAGAGGATGCGGCCGCGCCATTCTCGACTCGACCGCGGTCGCCTCGACCGCTTAGGATCGGCTCACCCCTTATGGGGGAGGAAAACTAGAAGATGGATGTACAACGCCTAATCATAGAACACGGCGTGTGGTTTTACCCTTTTACGTTCGCGTTGACTTTCGTCGAGGGAGAGACCTTCGTGCTCGTCGCGGGCTTCGCGGCGGCGCAGGGCCTGCTGAACGCGCCGCTGCTTCTGGTCGCCGCCTGGCTCGGCAGCTTTGCCGGCGATCAGTGCTACTTCTGGATCGGCCGCAATTTCGGCCTGCGCCTTCTCTCGCGCCGGCCGCTCTGGCGCAGGCGGGTCGATTCCGCTCTCGGCTGGGTGAAGCGCTATGACACGTGGTTCATTCTGAGCTTCCGGTTCATCTATGGCGTGCGCAATTTCTCCTCCTTCGCACTCGGCATCAGCGGTATCGCGTGGCAGCGCTTTCTCGTCCTCAATCTCATCGCCGCTTTCCTTTGGGCGGCGGCGTTCGTCGGCGCCGGCTATTTCTGCGGCCGCGCTTTCGAGCGGATGCTTGGCGAGTTCGCCGACCGCTTCGCCCTGGCGATGCTTGCCGGCTTCACGGTCGTGCTCGTCACCGTCGGCCTCGTCCACCGCCTGCGGCAGCGCCGGCGGCGGGCTGCGGCGGGGGCCGCTTCGCCCTCTTCGTGAGCGCCGGTGCGGCCGAGAGTGCGCGCCGCACGGGCGCGCACACCGGGCTCGCTGACCGCTCCGCCCTCCGTCCCGTCCGCGTCCCATCCGACATAGCCCGACCGCGCCTGCATAGCCTTTTGCCGGAGGACCAATGCTCAAGCTCATGACCGCCGCGTCCGTGCTCCTCGTTTCCGTCGCGGCCGCCGCCGCAGCGACCCAGCAATGCCTGCGGCCCGCCGAGGCCGAGGCGGAACAGGCGATCCGTTTTCAGACCGAGCTGATGGTGGTCAGCGACACCTGCCGTGACGAGACCTATCTCCGCTTCTCGCGGCGCAACCGCAAGGCGCTCGCGGACTATCAGAAGCGCATGATCGAGCACTACCGCCGCAGCGGCGCAGCGCATCCCAAGGCGCGCCTCGACAGCTACATGACGCAGCTCGCCAACGAGGCGTCGCTGCGCGCGGGCGAGACGCGCCCCGAAATCCTGTGCCGCGACAAGGCCGAGTTGCTTGCCACGGCGGAGTCGCTCGAGGGCAAGACGTTCCGCCGCTACGTCGCCGAGCAGGCGGCGCAGAGCGGCGCCGCAGATCGCCGCTGCAGACGGTGACGCCCTACCCGTCGGCGCGCCCCCCCGGCGGATCGACACCCCAGGATGTGGCGCCGGCAAGCCCGAGCGCAACGGCGGCTCCGCCGGCGGCAATCGCCGCCATGGCAAGGTAGGCGAGGCCGCCGACCGACTCATAGAGCGATCCCGCCAGCAGCATGAGGGCGGGGCTGATCGTCCCGGTGACGGTGGCATAAACCGCCTGGCCGGTGGCGGCGCGCTCCGCCGGGACGGTGCGGGCGAGATGGTGCATCGCTCCGAGGTAAGCGCCGGCGAAGGTGAAGGCGTGCAAGAGTTGAGCCAGGGCGAGCACCGGGACCGATGCGGTGAAGGCGGTCACCGTCCAGCGCACCAGGCCGGCGCCGCCGCCCAGCGCGATCAGACCGAGCGGCCCGACCCGGCGCAAAAGCGGCACGCCCCAGAAGAACAGCACGATCTCGGCGACGACGCCCTCCGACCACAGCAGCGCGACGGTGGTGTCGGCGAGGCCGAGGCTGCGCCAGTGCAGCGCGCTGAAGACATAGAAGACGCTGTGGCTGCCCTGCACGAGGGCGGCGGCGCCGAGGAAGGCGAGAAAGCGCGGCGTGAGCAAGACGCGCCAGCCGGACTGTTCGGCGCGGCGGACCGCCGGGCCGCCGGAAGGCAAAGCCAGGCAGGACGCGAAGGTCAGCGCTGCGCCGGCGATGAGAAGATGGACCACGATGTCGCCGCCGCGACCGTCGAGGAGCCATCCGGTCAACACCGAGGTCAGGATGAAGGACAGCGATCCCCACAGCCGCACGCGGCCGTAATCGAGCCGGCCGGCGTAGGCGGCGGTGAGGGCCACATTGTCGCCGAGCGGCCCGAGCGCCGAGAGGCAGGCGCCGGTCGCGGCATTGAGGACGAGCAGCGCGGCGAAGCCTTGCGCCGGCAGGCAGAGCAAGAAGCCAACGGCCGCGCCGATGCTGACGACCAGCATGATGCGCCGGGAATCGCCAGTACGGTCGGCGGCGATGCCGGCGAACGGGATCGCGGCGGCCCTGACCCATTGCCCGATCGCGAGAAGCGCGCCGATCTCCGCGGCGGAGAGGCCGCGCGCCGAAAGCCAGACCGGCCAGAACGGCACCTGCACCCCGAAGACGACAAAGGTGGCGGCATAGAACAGCGCGAGTCGGAGCGGGATCGCGGCGTGCATGGCGCCGCAGTCTGCGGTCTCGCGCGAGGGCGCGCAACGCCGCTCACATAGGGTTCTCGCGCTCGCGGCATGTGGCCTGGTTCATCAGGCGCTCGGCACCCGCGTTCGGCTCAGGCCGGGCCGCACGGCGCGAACGGCGAGGCTTGACACGCCGCCGGGCGCGCTGCACTTCCGTGGATACGCGCCTGCGCTTCCCGGAGGAATTGCCCACTGTCTGAGCTGATTGGTCCCGGCGACCTTGGCGCGCTGCTGTCGATCGTGGTCATCGACGTCGTGCTGGCCGGCGACAATGCTATCGTCGTCGGCATGGCGGCGGCCGGCTTGCCGGCGGAGCAGCGCCGTAAGGTCATCCTGCTCGGCATCGCGGCCGCCACGGTGCTGCGCATCGCCTTCGCCGCGGTGGCGGTCTCGCTGCTCGCGATCATCGGTCTTACGCTGGCGGGTGGCGTTCTTCTGCTCTGGGTGGCATGGAAGCTCTACCGCGAGCTGCGGCCCCAGACGGGCATCCACGACGGCACCGTCGAGTCCCGCGCGTCACCGCCCAAGAGCTTCGGCCAGGCGGCGCTTCAGATCGCCGTCGCGGACCTCTCGATGTCGCTCGACAACGTGCTCGCGGTGGCCGGGACGGCGCGCGACAATTACCTGGTGCTTGCCGCTGGCCTCGCCTTGTCGGTGGCGTTGATGGGATTTGCGTCCAACCTCGTCGCGCGGCTCCTCGCCCGCTACCGTTGGATCGCGTGGATCGGCCTCGCCATCGTCACGGTGGTGGCCCTGCGCATGATCTACGAGGGCGGCACCGAGGTGCTGCACCACACGGTTGAGCGTTGAGCCGGCCAATGAAAACGGCCGGAGCATCGCCCTCCGGCCGTTTCCATCAGAGCCTGCGCCGCGAGCTCAGCGCGAGCCGCCGGTGCCGCTGGGCGGGTTGCTGCTGGGCGAGCTCCCCGGCGAGGCGTTGCCCGAGGGCGGGCTAGCCGGCGACGTGCTGCCCGCACCCGACGAGCTGGTGGTGCCGGACGGCGACGTGCTGGAACCCGAGCCAGACGGGCTGGTCGCCGTGCTCGACGAGGACGGCGAGCGCGGCGTCGCGGTCGAGCCGCTGCTAGGCGAGGAGGTCGAGCCGCTGCTGCTCGAGCCGCTGCCCTTGCTCGGACCCGAATTATCGCAAGCGCCCAGCGACACGGCAGAGAGGAGCGCTGCTGCAATCAGCAATCTCTTGTCCATTCAGATCGTCTCCATTGGCTTTAACTTGCTCCGACATCCGGAGTTCGTTCTGTGGTGATGCTTCACGTGAGCCAATAACAGGGTGCTGCACGGAAAAATTCCGTGCCCAAAATTTCACACAAGCGCGAGATTACTAGACGCTAACGCGAAAGTTTCTTATCTGAACAGGCGCATAATCGTCCGGATACTATGGAATGCCGGGGCTTCTCTTGTGTTCGTTGTCGACGTTAAGCGACGCAGGAGAGGGCGGGCTGACATGCTGCAGCCGGCGCTGGCCGACCATATCGCCGCATTGCGCCGTTATGCACGGGCGTTGCTCGGCGACCGCATCGAGGCGGAGGACCTCGTCCAGGACTGCCTCGCGCGCGCCTTGTCGCGCGCCCATTTGTGGCGCCCGGGCACCGATTTGCGCGCGTGGCTCTTCACCATCCTGCACAACATCCACATCAACAACCTGCGCAGCCGAAGGGCGTATGTCGCGGCCGAGGACGTGACCTATGGTCACGCTGGGCACAGCATCGCGGCGGCGCCGGTCCAGGATGCGCGGCTCGAGCTGCGCGATCTCCAGCGGGCGCTCGACCGCATTCCCGATGAGCAGCGCCAAGTGCTGCTGCTGGTCGGCATGGAGGGCATGAGCTATGACGAGGCGGCGCGCGTCGTCGGCGTGCCGATCGGCACCATCATGTCGCGTGTCGCGCGTGGCCGCGATGCATTGC
>DASVOY010000106.1:0-2063 GCA_036383115.1 Allostellaceae bacterium | reverse complement strand
GCGCGCAGCGCCGTCCGGCGCGTCTCGTCGATGCGCAGCTCGACGAAATCGCCGAGCCTCAAGCCGCCATGCGTCATGCTGCCGAGGTGGACGAAGAGCTCGCCGGCCTTCCGCTGCGTGTCGCGCACGGCGAACTCGCCGCCCTGCGCCGAGAAGATGACGCCGGTGTCGCCCACCTGCCCGCCGGATTCGCCGTAGAACGGCGTCTGGTTGACGATGATGGCGGCGTCGCTGCCCGCCTTTGCCTCCACGGCGGGCTTGCCATCGACGACGATGGCGACGATCTCGCCCTCGGCGACATGCGCGTCGTAGCCGAGGAACTCGGTGGCGCCGACCTGCTCGCGCAGCTCGAACCAGACCTGCTCCGTTGCCGCCTCGCCCGAGCCGACCCAGCTGCGGCGCGCCTCGGCGCGCTGCCGCTCCATGGCGGCGTTGAAGGCGTCGACGCCGACCTGACGGCCCTGAGCGCGCAGCACATCCTGCGTCAGGTCGAGCGGGAAGCCATAGGTGTCGTAGAGCCTGAAGGCGATCTCGCCGGGGAAGGCGTCGCCTTTGCCGAGCCGCGCCGTCTCCTCCTCGAGCAGCCTGAGACCGCGGTCGAGCGTCTGCTTGAAGCTGGTCTCCTCGAGCCGGAGCGTCTCGGTGACGAGCGCCTCGGCGCGCACCAGCTCGGGGTAGGCCTGGCCCATCTGTCGCACCAGCGCCGGCACCAGCCGCCACATCAGCGGCTCCTGGCAGCCGATGATGTGCGCATGCCGCATGGCGCGGCGCATGATCCGCCGCAGCACATAGCCGCGCCCTTCCTTGGACGGCAGCACGCCGTCGGCGATGAGGAAGGACGAGGCGCGCAGATGGTCGGCGATGACGCGGTGCGACACCGAATGCGGTCCGTCCGGCGGCACGCCCGACGCCTCGGCCGAGGCGAGGATCAGCGCGCGCATCAAGTCGATGTCGTAATTGTCGTGCTGGCCCTGCATCACCGCGGCGATGCGCTCGAGCCCCATGCCGGTGTCGATCGAGGGCCGCGGCAGCGGCCGGCGCTCGTCCTTCGCGATCTGCTCGTACTGCATGAAGACGAGGTTCCAGATCTCGATGAAGCGGTCGCCGTCGGCGTCGGGGCTGCCGGGCGGCCCGCCCGGGATGTGCTCGCCATGATCATAGAAGATCTCCGAGCACGGACCGCACGGGCCGGTGTCGCCCATCTGCCAGAAATTGTCGGAGGTCGCGATGCGGATGATCCGGCTCTCGGGCAGGCCGGCGATCTTGCGCCAAAGCTTCGCCGCCTCTTCGTCCTCGGAGAAGACGGTGACCAACAGCCGTTCCCTGGACAAGCCGAATTCCTTCGTCACCAGGTTCCAGGCGAGCTCGATGGCGCGGTCCTTGAAATAGTCGCCGAAGGAGAAATTGCCGAGCATCTCGAAAAAGGTGTGGTGACGCGCCGTGTAGCCGACATTCTCGAGGTCGTTGTGCTTGCCGCCGGCGCGGACGCATTTCTGCGCGGTGACGGCGCGGACGTAGTCGCGCTTCTCGACGCCGGTGAAGACGTTCTTGAACTGCACCATGCCGGCATTGGTGAAGAGCAAGGTCGGGTCGTTGCGCGGGACGAGCGGGCTCGATGGCACGACCTCGTGGCCGTTGCGCGCGAAATATCCCAGGAAGGCGGCGCGGATGTCGTTCGTTGTCTGCATGGCGCTAATCTGGGCCTTCCTCGAAGCCACGCCAAGCCACACCCGGATAAGGCGCGCCGGCTGCGACGCTTTTAGCCCGCCGAATCGGAAACTGTCCAGCAAAGCGGGGCGCCCGCGTCGCGGCTGCCAATGGGAGACTTGCGCCGCAAGGGGCTGCTCGGGACAGCCACAAGTATATAACCTGGAACCGCCGGTTGCGCCGGGAGTTTGCCAGCGAGATGGTCGAACCGGGGGGTGAGAGGAGCATGCCGGGTGAGCGCGTCATGGTTAATGGACGACGATCTCGCGAGCGCCGGCGTGCACGTCGTCGGGCTGGTGCTGACGCTGCTGTTCGGCCTCTACCTGCTCGGCCGTGCGCAGACGGCGCTGGAGCGG
>DASVOY010000105.1:0-7721 GCA_036383115.1 Allostellaceae bacterium | reverse complement strand
CACCCCGACTTCGCACCGCTCTTCGCGCCGGGCTCGCAGGCCGAGGTGCCCGTGGTCGGCCTCTTGGGCGAGCGCGCGCTCGCCGGGCAGATCGACCGGCTGGTGGTGGCGCAGGACGCGGTGCTGATCGTCGATTACAAGACCCTGCGGCCGCCGCCGCTCGAGGAGGCCGAGGTGCCGGACGCCTATCTCGACCAGCTCGCCGCCTACCGTGCTGCGGTCACGGCGATCTATCCCGGCCGGGAGGTGCGCTGCGCCCTGTTGTGGACCGAGGGTCCGCGCCTCATGCCGATCAGCTCTGCGCGCCTCGACCGGCACGCACCCTGATCACGGGCTGGCCCAGAGTGAAGCGCTGGCGCACTTCCGTGTAGGCGGGAGTGATGCAGAACGGCCTCCACATGACCCACTTGATGTAGCACTCAGGCACGGAAATGTAGGTTTCACGTGAAACATTCCGCCCGCGCCGCCGCCAAAGCCGCGCGGCGGGCGCGGTTTTCCGCGGCTCGGCTTGTCCACCCCGCTCATTCCCCCACTCCCCCAGGGCCGCGTCTGGAGGCCCGCCTGTAGCTGTTCGCGCGTGCCGTCCGCCTGCGCCGGTAGCCGGCCAGCTCTGCGCCTGCGGCAAGGGGCGCGGCTTGACGCTCGTTTCGGGCATCCCTTAATGTCTGACGCCGCCGCTTGAGGAGAGGCCGATGAGCACGAGCAAAGTCACCGATGCGTCCTTCGACGCCGACGTCCTGCGTTCCTCGGAGCCGGTGATCGTCGATTTCTGGGCGGAATGGTGCGGGCCGTGCAAGATGATCGCGCCCTTCCTCGAAGAGCTGGCGACCGAGATGAAGGGCAAGCTCACGGTCGCCAAGATCAACATCGACGAGAACCCGCAGACGCCGATGAAATACGGCGTGCGCGGCATTCCGACCTTGATCCTGTTTAAGAACGGCCAGGTCGCCGCCACCAAGATCGGCGCGTTGCCCAAGAGCAAGCTCGACGAGTGGGTCGAATCCGTCCTTTGACGCCGAGGTCGGGCTGGTCGATTTCCGCCTCTCCGACCTCTACGCGCCGCTGACGAGCGGCTGGGCCGGCGCGAAGGCCGGCGGCAGGTGGCCGTCTGTAGCGAGGCCCGGCAGGCGCTCCACCATGTCCGTCCTGTCGCGTCCTTGCTCCTCCAGCTGGTGCACGGTTACCGGACGGCGCTTCCAGTCGAATGTCTGGACGGTGATGATCTGGCGCGCCGCGCCGCCGCGCACGGAAAAGGGCAGCAGCAACTGCTCCGTGGACAGGCCCACTTCGGCCGGATGAGAGACGCTGTCGCTCTCGCCGCCGTAAGAGCTGGCGGCATAGATCGGACGCCCCGAACCGCAGACCTCGCGCCACAGGCCGAATAGGAACTCGGTCTGGCGCCGATGCAGGACCTCGTCGGCGAAACGTCCGGCGCGGTTCCGCCCGATGGCGTCGACGACGGCGGTGCCGACCAGGCGATAGCGAAAGCGCGGCTCGGCGTCATCGCCGGTGACTTCGAGGATGGTGAGGTGCGGCAGGATATCCTTGATCTCCGCGGGGTCGAGGTCCGCCCGGTCTGGAAACGGCCTGCCGGCGCACTTCACCAGCCAGTAATCGTATCCGCGCCGGAGGATCGGATTCCGGCGAACCGACCAGCTGCCGAGCAGCCGCGTGATGCGGGCGAGCAATTCGGACCGCCGGAACGGCTTGGCCAGAAATTCGCCGCGAGACGCGAGCTCCGCTCGCGCCGCGATGCGGTCGCCATAGCCGGTGACGTGCAGGACCTTGGTGGCCGGCCGGAGCCGCACCGCCTCGCGCGCCAGGGCGAGACCATCGACGGAACCCGGCATGACGATGTCGGCCAGCAACAGCTCGATCGGCTCGCCGCCACGCAGGATCTGGAGCGCCGCCTCGCCGTCGGCGGCCGTGAGCACCCGATAGCCCTGGCCGTCGAGATAAGCCACCACCAGGTCGCGGACGTCGGCATCATCCTCGACAACGAGGATGGCGGTGATGGCGGTGCTCGGCGAGGCTCCCCGCTCGCTCCGTTCACCGCCAGGCAAGCTCGCCGACTGCATCGCGTGGGCCTCCGCCGTTCTTGGCATCGTCCGACCCGGATCGTGAAAATCGGCCCTGTGGTAATGCAAATTCGCGCCCGGCGATAGCTGCTCCAAAGAACATGTTCGGAAACTGCTTTTCGTCAAATTTGCCGCGAATTGAATGCGTCCGCGTATGCGACGCGACCATGAATCCTACCCATTCTCGATGAGGACGCGGCCGGCGAGATAGAGCGACCCGCAGATGAGGACCCGTCCGGTGGGCGCGCTCGCCGTTGCCGCGCCGATCGCCTCGGCGATGCCGGCGCGAGGCTGGGCGGCGATGCCCGCGTCGCGCGCGGCGGCGACTGCGTCCTCCGCCGTGAGCGCATTCGCCTCGCCGGCAATGGCGACGCCGCCGAGGCCCGCGGCATAGGGCGCGAGCGGCCGCAGGAATCCGCGCGCGTCACGCGTGTTCAGCATGCCGAAAACGAGCTGCAGCGGGCGGTCCTGCCAGTCGCGCGCGACGGCGGCGAGCGCCTCGCCTCCGGCGGCGTTGTGGCCGCCATCGAGCCACAGCTCCCAGCCGGGCGGCACACGCTCGGCCAGCGCGCCGCGGGTGAGGTGCTGAAGCCGGGCCGGCCATTCGACGCCGCGCAGGCCGCGCGCCAGCGCCGCGGGCGTCAGATCGAAGCCGTCGAGACGGTCGAGGCAGGCGAGCGCGATGCCGGCATTGTCATACTGGTGTCGGCCGAGGAGGCCCGGCGGCGGCAGGTCGAGCGACGGCCAGCGGCGGCCCTGATAGCGCAAGCCCGTCGCGGTCTGCTCGACCCGCCACTCGAAGCCGTGGCGGAACAGCGGCGCGCCCAGCGCCGCGGCGCGTGCCTCCAGCACGGCGCGCCCTTCGGGCGCTTGCGGGCCGAGCACGGCGGGCCGCCCTTCCTTCAGGATGCCGGCCTTCTCGCCGGCGATGGCCGCGACGGTGTTGCCGAGGAAGTGTTGATGGTCGAGCGATACCGGCGTGATCGCCGTCACCGCCGGGCGCGCGATGACGTTGGTGGCATCGAAGCGCCCGCCGAGCCCGGTCTCGAGCAGCACCACGTCGGCCGGCGAGCGCGCGAAGGCGAGGAAGGCGGCGGCGGTGGTGATCTCGAAGTAGGTGATGGGCAGCCCGGCATTGGCGCGCTCGCACTCCTCGAGCAGCTGGGCGAGCGCGCTCTCGTCGATGAGCCGGCCATTCAGGCGGATGCGCTCGTTGAAATTCACGAGGTGCGGCTTGGAGAAGACGTTGACGCGATATCCCGCCGCTTCGAGCGCCGCCCGCAGGAAGGCCACGGTCGAGCCCTTGCCGTTCGTGCCCGCGACATGCAGCACCGGCGGCAGATGCTCGTGCGGATCGCCCAGCGCGCCGAGCAGCCGCTGCACACGGTCGAGCGAGAGATCGATGAGCTTCGGATGGAGCCGCAGCAGGCGCTGCAGGATCCCGTCGACGGTCAAGATCAGGCCCGGTCGGCGTGGACGGCCGGCAACGGCACGATCTGCGTCGGCGGATCACGGCGGCGCAGCAGCGTGATGATGCGCGCCAGCGTGTCGCGCAGCTCGCGGCGCGGCACGACCATGTCCACCATGCCGTGCTCCAGCAGATACTCGGCGCGCTGGAAGCCCTCGGGCAGCTTCTCGCGGATGGTCTCCTCGATGACGCGCGCGCCGGCGAAGCCGATGACGGCGCCGGGCTCGGCCAGCGCGACGTCGCCGAGCATGGCGAAGGAGGCGGTGACGCCGCCCGTGGTCGGATGGGTGAGGAGGACGATGTAGGGGAGTCCCGCCTCCTTCACCATCTCGACCGCGAGCGTGGTGCGCGGCATCTGCATCAGCGAGAGAATGCCCTCCTGCATACGCGCGCCGCCCGAGGCCGGCACGACGATAAGTGCCGCCTCCTGCAGCACGGCAAGCCGCGCCGCCGAGAGCAGCCCCTCGCCGACGGCGATGCCCATCGAGCCGCCCATGAAATCGAAGTCGAAGGCGGCGATCACGGCGGGGACGCCGCCGATCGTTCCATGCGCCACGACGAGCGCGTCGCTGCCGGGGCCGTTCTTCGCCTGCGCCTCCTTGAGGCGGTCGGCATAGCGCTTGCGGTCGCGGAACTTCAGGGGATCCGCCGGCGTCTTCGGCAGTTCGATGCGATGGTACTGTGCGTCGTCGAAGAGCTGCGCCAGCCGGCGCTCGGGCGGCAGACGCAGATGGTGGCCGCAGCTGCCGCAGACGTAGAGGTTCGCCTCGAGCTCGCGGTGGAACAGCATCTGTCCGCAATTGGGGCATTTGTGCCAGAGATTGTCCGGCACGTCCTTCTTGGCGACGACGGCGCGGATTTTCGGCAGGACGAAATTGGTGAGCCAGTTCATGCCCTCTCTGCCTTTCGCGCGCCGCGCACGCCGGCGGCAAGTGCCTTGACGTCGCCGAGCACCGCCTCGACGAGACCCGATTTGGGCTTGCCGGCATCGTCGAGATTGGCCGCCACGCGTTCGACCAGCGCCGATCCCACCACCGCCGCATCGGCGATGCGCGCCACCGCCGCCGCCTGCTCGGGCGTGCGGATGCCGAACCCCACCGCGACGGGGAGCGGCGAATGACGCCGCAGCCGCGCCACGGCGCCCGCCACCGCATCGGCGTCGGCCGATCTGGTGCCGGTGATGCCGGCGATCGAGACGTAGTAGATGAAGCCCGCCGTATGTGCGAGCACCGCCGGCAGGCGCTTCTCGTCGGTGGTGGGCGTTGCCAGCCGGATGAAGTCGAGCCCGCCTGCGAGCGCGGGCAGGCAGAGCTCGTCGTCATGCTCGGGCGGCAAATCGACGATGATGAGCCCGTCGACGCCTGCCGCCTTCGCGTCGGCGACAAAGCGCGGCACGCCGTAGCGGTAGATCGGATTGTAGTAGCCCATGAGGACGACCGGCATGGCGTGGTCGCGCGCGCGGAAATCGCGCACGATCGCCAGCGTCTTCGCCAGCGTCATGCCGGATTTGAGCGCGCGCAGCCCCGCCGCCTGGATCGCCGGCCCGTCGGCCATCGGATCGGAGAAGGGCATGCCGATCTCGACGAGGTCGGCGCCCGCCTCGGGCAACCCCGCGAGGAGGCGCGCGAAGGTCGCCGCATCGGGATCGCCGCAGGTGAGATATGTGATCAACCCGGCGCGCTTCGCCGTCCTGAGCGCGGCGAAGCGGCGGGCAATGCGCCCCTCCGGCCCCGCACCCTCCGCTTGCGTCACAGCTTCACTCCGAGCGCCTTGGCGACGGTGTCGACATCCTTGTCGCCGCGGCCGGAGAGATTGACGACGAGCAGATTGTCCTTGGGCAGGCGCGGCGCGATGTCCGCCACATGCGCCAGCGCGTGCGCCGATTCGAGCGCTGGGATGATGCCCTCGAGCCGGGTGCAGAGCTGGAAGGCGGCGAGCGCGGCATCGTCGGTGACGGGTACGTACTCGACGCGCTTCATGTCGTTGAGCCAGGCATGCTCCGGCCCGATGCCGGGATAGTCGAGGCCGGCCGAGATCGAATGCGCGTCGACGATCTGCCCATCCTCGGTCTGCAGCAGGTAGGAGCGGCTGCCATGCAGCACGCCGGGCGAGCCGCCGGTGATCGACGCCGCGTGCTTGCCCGTCTCAATCCCGTGCCCTGCCGCCTCGACGCCGATGAGCCGCGCGCCGGGATCATCGAGGAACGGATGGAACAGCCCCATGGCGTTGGATCCGCCGCCGACGCAGGCGACGAGCGTGTCGGGCAGCCGGCCCTCCGCCGCCTGCATCTGCGCGCGCACTTCCTCGCCGATGACGCATTGGAAGTCGCGCACCATCGCCGGGTAGGGATGGGGGCCCGCGACGCTGCCGATGATGTAGAAGGTCTCTTCCACATTGGCGACCCAGTCGCGCAGCGCCTCGTTCATCGCGTCCTTGAGCGTCGCCGTGCCGGAATGCACCGGGCGCACCTCGGCGCCGAGGAGGCGCATGCGGAAGACGTTGGGCTTCTGCCGCTCGATGTCGGTGGCGCCCATGTAGACGACGCAGGGCAGGTTGAAGAGGGCGCAGACCGTGGCGGTGGCGACGCCGTGCTGGCCGGCGCCGGTCTCGGCGATGATGCGGCGCTTGCCCATGCGGCGCGCGAGCAGGATCTGGCCGACCGTGTTGTTGATCTTGTGCGCGCCGGTGTGGTTGAGGTCCTCGCGCTTCAGATAGATCTTCGCGCCGCCGAACTGCCGGGTCAGCCGCTCGGCCAGGAAGAGCGGGCTCGGCCGGCCGACATAATGCTCGAGGTAATAGTGCAGCTCTGCGGCAAAGGACGGATCCTGCCGCGCCGCGGCATAGGCGCGCTCGAGCTCGAGGATGAGCGGCATCAGCGTCTCGGCGACATAGCGGCCGCCATAGATGCCGAACTGCCCGCGCTCGTCGGGCCCGCCGCGATAGGTATTGGGTGAGGCCATTAAGGAATCGGTCCAGCCAGCCAGCGAGCCGGTCTTTTACCCCTAAACGGCCGGCCGCTCAAATCCCGTCAGAGCGCCCGCGCCCGTGCCAGGAAGGCGGCGATCTTGTCCGGGTCCTTGATGCCGGGCTCGCGCTCGACGCCCGAGGAGACGTCGAGCGCCGTGGCGTGGGTGATGCGGACGGCGTCGCCAAGATTGTCGGGGCTCAAGCCCCCCGACAGCATCCAGGGCAGCGGCCAGCGACGCCCGCCCAGGAGCTCCCAGTCGAACACCAGACCGTTGCCGCCCGGCACGGTCGCATCCTTGGGCGGCTTGGCGTCGAAGAGCAGCCAGTCGGCGATGCCGAAATAGCGTTGCGCCGCGGCGAGGTCCGCCTCCGCCGCGACCGGGATCGCCTTCATCACGGGCTTGCCGAAGCGGCGCTTCACCGCGCCGACGCGCTCCGGGCTTTCGCTGCCGTGGAGCTGCAGCAGGTCGAGCGGCGCCCTGGCGAGCGCCGCGGCGAGTGTCGCGTCGTCGGCATCGACGAAGAGCCCGACGCGGGTGACGCCCGCGGGCGTCATCGCGCAAAGCGCACCAGCACGTTCCGGCGTCACGTTCCGCCGGCTCGGCCGAGAGAAGACGAAGCCCAAGAAGCGTGCGCCGTTGCGCGAGGCGGCGGCGACACTCTCGGCGGTGGAGAGGCCGCAGATCTTGACGGCCACGCTCATCCGAGTTCCGCCATTATGGCGCGCGCCGCCGCCGCCGGATCGGGCGCCTCGGTGATTGGGCGGCCGATCACGAGGTAATCGGCGCCGGCCTCGAGCGCGGCGCGCGGACCCATGACGCGCTTCTGATCGGCCGCCGCGGCACCCGCCGGGCGGATGCCCGGCACCACCAGCAGGAAGCCTTGGCCGCAGGCCGCGCGCAGCGCGGCAACCTCATGGGGCGAGCAGACGATGCCGTCGAGGCCGCTGTCGCGGGCGAGGAGCGCGAGGCGCTGCGCCTGCTCTGCCGCCGGGCCGCGCTGGCCGGTGGCGGCGAGATCATCGTCGTCGAGGCTCGTCAGCACGGTGACGCCGAGCAGCTTCATGCGCTGCCGCCCTCGCACCGCCTCGCTCGCGGCTGCGGCGGCCGCACGCATCATCGCCGCGCCGCCGGCGCAGTGTATGGTGAGGAGCAGCGGCTCCAGTGCCGCGGCAGACCGCACCGCGCCGGCGACGGTGTTGGGACTGT